>DAOLZR010000027.1:0-7099 GCA_035426405.1 Minisyncoccota bacterium
CTCTATGAAATGCACAAACCCTCAGCTTCGGTACTACATTTTAGCCCCGATTATTTGCGGCGCGAATTCTCTAGATGAGTGAGCTGTTACGCTTTCTTTAAAGGATGGCTGCTTCTAAGCCAACCTCCTCATTGTCGGAGAAATTTCACCTCCTTAAGTGCACTTAATGTAGATTTAGGGACCTTAACTTGAGATCCAGGGCTGTTTCCCTTTTGACTCGTGGAGCTTCGCCCCCACTGTCTGACTGCTACGCTCTTTACCATCTGGTATTCGGAGGTTGATAGGTTTGGCGAGCTTTCACCCTGTCCAAACCAGCCAGTGCTCTACCCCCAGAGGGAACACGTAACGCTATACCAAAATATATTTCGGAGAGAACCAGCTATTACCAAGTTCGATTAGCTTTTCACTCCTTACCACAGGTCATCCAAAGGAATCGTACGACCAACTGGTTCGGGCCTCCCCCCATATTTCTACGGGGTTCACCCTGCCCATGGTAAGCTCACTTGGCTTCGGGTCGTATGCGTACGACAATAATTTCGCCCTATTCAGACTCGGTTTCCCTATGGCTCCACGCATTTATAGCGCTTAGCCTGCCGCATGCATACACTCGTTGGCTCATTCTTCAATAGGCACGCCATGACCGTTGCAAGCAACGGCGCTGACTCCTTGTAGGCGTATGGTTTCAGATCTATTTCACTCCCCTTACAGGGGTTCTTTTCACCTTTCCCTCACGGTACTAGTTCACTATCGGTCTCTTGATGTATTTAGCCTTACCGGTTAGTTCCGGCAGATTCCTTCGAGCTATTCATGTCTCGAAGTACTCAGGAGCATTGTAAAAGTTTTTCAGATTTCGTTTACGGGGATGTCACCCTCTGTGTCGTACCTTTCCAGATACTTCAACTATCCAAAAAATTTGTAACTTTTTGTCTTTACGACTTCAATGTCCTACAACCCCCGATTCAGCTCGCTATATTCAATATATTGCTATATTAACTACAGCGAGCTTATTCGGGTTTGGGCTAGATTCCGTTTCGCTCGCCGCTACTCAGGAAATAACAATTGTTTTCTTTTCCTCTAGGTACTGAGATGTTTCACTTCCCTAGGTTAGCTCCCACCAAAGGTGGGTATCCGTCATTTAAATTCGGATGGGTTTCCCCATTCAGAGATCTCCGGGTCACAGGTTAATTGCCACCTCACCGAAGCTTATCGCAGGCAGTTCACGTCTTTCGTCGCCATCAAGAACCAAGGCATTCACTATACGCCCTTAAACTTCCTATTAGGAAATCTATATATCACTTCACTATGCTGAAGAATTAAAAAAAGCATAGTGGTTTGCCGAATCATGTTAAACAGATGATTCGTCGGACGACACGCGGGTCGTCCACTTTTGTAAGAATGTTAATACAGTAACTTTTTATATTCGAGTTATGTGTGATCTCGATAAAAATACTTACCTATATGTTACATATCCTTGCTGTGTCTGGGATAACAGGATTCATGCTTGTCCCGATTTGCATCAGGGGCATGTTTCACAAAAATTAGACACGCAAGGCATTCATTTGACAAAGTACGTCACTGAATCAGGGAAATAGACATCCCAATGAAGGGGTGTAAATTTATTAAACAGTGACAAAGGCGAGTATAGCTGAATCAGAAATAAAGTCAAGCGTTTTGTCTTCCCTATTTTGGATAATTAAAGCTTATTATAAAAGGCCAGAAGAAAGATAGTGTTTTTGCAGTTTCCAGGCGTTTCCATGAGACATCATTCCCTTATAAGACTCTATGGATTCGGGCCTGCCTGTCCGGTAGGCAGGCTTTTGATTGTCCTTTAGATTACGAATCATGCGGCGTTTGGTGCTGGTACGCAGCACGCGATGGTCGGTGAAATGTACCCATCCTAAAAAGTCCACGCCTGATGCAATGGTTTTTATAAATACTTTGTCAGGATGTAATTCCAGTCGCAATTCCTTCCATAAAAATTCCCGTACCCACGGCAGTAATTTTTCTAGTTCATTTTTATTATCTGAAAAGAACACAAAGTCGTCGGCATACCGAATATAATATTTTTGTTTCAAGCGATGCTTCACGAACTGGTCGAACTTGTTCATATAAACATTCACCAATAATTGCGAAGTCAAATTTCCAAGAGGAAGACCTTTTTTGTTTGCGGTAGCATTATATTTTGCATTGTCATGCCGGTCTCCGAACCGGCATCCAGGCGATGAATTGAGTGTGTGGTTATACCCTGGATCCCGGACTTTGCCCAGTAGGTAATTTTGCGAAATGAAGTCCGGGATGACAGCCACAGCACAAAAACTATCAATAATATTTTCGAGTATTCCAATCGTATCATTATCACTAATATACCTGTATAGAATTTTCTTGAGTATTGTATGGTCAATACTCGCGAAGAATTTCCTGATGTCGCATTTTAATACCCAGCATGTTTTGGTATTGTTACGCGAACATTTTCTGGAAAATTCCTCGAAACGATTAAGTGCTTTATGAGTTCCTTTATTTATTCTACATGAATACGAATCATGGATAAATTTAGAATCGAAATAAGGATATAGTGCGTGATACAACAAATGATGCACAATACGATCACGCACGCTGGATTTATGAATGTCGCGTTTTTTCGGGTCGGTAATAGTAAAATGTGAGTAACTGCCGTGGGTATATGTTCTGTTTTTCAAATCATTATGGAGCTGATACAAATTATCCATTAAGTTCATTTTAAATTCTATAACATCCTGTCTTTTATGTTTGTCGTGTGAAAATATCTGCCATGCGAATAAAATATTGTCGAAATTTGTGATATCATCAAAACTATGAATCTTAGCACCCCCCCCCGCAGCAACGCTTCCATTATTGATAGAATTAAAAAGTGTTATTTGATTTGGGTTCGTATTGTTCCGCATATGATTAAATTACACCGAGCGACGATTGGAAATCGAATCGGTAATATGTTTTTAGAAATAGTAGAGTTATCATACCACGCATATTATGCAGCAGGTAGTGGAAAATTATCACTGATTGTGCAAACCATGAAAAAATTAGATACGATGAAATTATTAATCACTATCGCATGGGAAGGTAAATTAATACAAAATGTCCATTTTACAGAACTATCAGGAGAATTGCAGGAAATTGGAAAAATGTTAGGTGGTTGGAAAAAAGGAATTGAATCTAAGTTAAATGAAACAAAACCAGGATAATTCCTGGTTTTGTAATAAATAATAGTGTTGCTAGAGAACCACGCATTGTCAGCATCGTTCCAAACATTGTCAGGATTGACATCGTTCACATACAGGTTCAGCTTGCCATCAGAGTTGCGGTTGCAAATCAGCTTGAGCGCAGAATTTGTGAAATACAGCATCCGATCCACCTCACATCCATCAGGATAACCTGTAGGATATGATGTATACATTTTTTAGGTACCTAGAAGTACGCCACTGTATTTCACCAACAATTATGTTTTATTTTCAAGAAAATATTTCTAACTCTGACGATACAGATACATGTCCGTATTCATAAACACATTTTTGAAATATTTCCATATTTCGTTCATACAGCACATGTCCATATGTATAAAAAATACATTTTTAAATATATCATAATTAAAATAAAAAACACCTGAATCCAAAACCGCAAAGGGTCAAAGAATTCAAGTGTTTATTTTTTAAGATTTTAAGAATCAGTTGCTAGAGAACCACGCACCGGCAGCATCGCGCCAAACATTGCCAGGATCGACATCGCTCACACACAGGTCCAGCTCGCCATCAGAGTCGCGGTTGCAAATCAGCTTGAGCGGATTTCCATTTTTGGTTTCTGTTAAAAATATGATTCGATGGGTTTCACTTTTATCGAAATCTCCATTTTTTAACATTTCTGTGAATTTCACAATTGCCTGTGATAATGACATTTTTACTGCCGTTTCTTGCATTGTTTTTTCATTGGTGCCGTTTTTTGTGTCTACTTGTTTCCATACACCTGTTGGTGGTGGAGTTTCAGTTACTATAGCGTTTGGTAACCAATTAAAAATGTCAGCATCTACGCCATATTCATTGTCGTAATACAATGGAATATTTTTAGTGCGAGCAATTTTCACAAATTCATCAGTTAATAATTTGATACCTGTGGAAGCTTTTTGTCCAAGCGCTTCCAAAACTTGTTTGATTTCTGCTTTTGTTTCCTGTGTTATAAACGGAGACTCCAGCATATTTATTAAATTAGGATACATTTTCGTGCCGGTTTTATGGCACTTTTAGTATAGCATATTAATATTATTTGTCAATATTCTCTACTCACCAAAAAACCGTATTTCTACGGTTTTTTGAACATGATATAAAAGACAGTATCTATCAATTAATCACGACTAATCATTTTTCCCATATCAGTTAGGACTCGTGATGCATGATCACGACCACCCAATCCAAATGATAGACCTCCCGCTAGTGCAAACATTGCAAGAATAGCGATGAAGATTGTTTGAATTAATGTAGTTGCAATTCCTAATTGTGACAGCGCGATCAATAATGCAAAGATCCAGATTGACCATGATGCGACTGATCCAACAAAGTTAGCAGAATGAATTCCAGCAGCTTTTGCTGATCCAGTTACAACGCGTCCTGCTGCACGAGCAACAACTGATGCAAGTAGGATAACTAATGCTGCAACGATAACACTTGGAAGGAACCCAAATACGATTTGTTGTAGGAATGCGTTAATTTGTGATAGTCCTAGAATATCGAATACTGCAACCAAAAATACGATAATTAAGAACCACTTAACAATACTTCCAACAACTCGTCCTAGACTGAAATGAAATCCAGCGCGTCGGAATGGTTCTTGGATGCCTGTTTTTTCTAGAAGTGAATCAACCTTTGTTAGGTCGATCAAATGCTTGATTGATTTCCCTACCAAATGAGCTAACACCCATCCGATAACAAAGATCACCAATGCAAAAATAATTGCAGGCAGATAACTGATAATACCAAACCAAATTGATTGGAGTGATTGTGCGAGTACGAGACCGCTTGTTTGAAGTAACATAGATTAAATGTGAGACAGTTATGAGTAATCTGCCATGTCCGATACCTGGACAGTGACATGTATAGTATACCAAAGATATAAAAAATAATGCAAGCCCGCACACCCAGAAAAAAGAGAACACCGATCGGTGTCCTCTTTTTTCTGGGTGTGCGGGTAAGCCCTGCGTTTGAATATTATGATAAATGTTCGATAGCAATTGTATTCACTAATTTTTGGTGCGGGTAATCGAATACATCACGCAATAGTTTGTCATACATTTTCATACGGTACATAAACTCCTCTGTTGTGAATGTTGCGTAGCGTAATTCTTTTCCAACCTCTGATTCAATTAATGCGATCTGCTTTTGCATAGTTGATGCGTCGAGCTTGTCACCAACGATTAATAGATCCAATGATCGTTCCATATCGCGCATAAAGATTCCGGAAATCATCATCAATTTAATCTTACCGGCAGATTTGAAACGACTTGGTAAATCAGGAAGAGCAATTAATTCTGATTCCAACAACAGTGCGCGAAGTGGTTCAAGTAGTGGGAACGATGATTGTAATACATATACGACTGCTTTTTTCTTTCGTCCGGTAGGTTTTCCTGTTTTTGTTAATACTGGTCGGATAGCATCTTTCTTGAAAATAAATTCTGATTTTTCAAGAAGTGATAATTCCCCGCGGAGTGTTGTTACATTTGCTTTTGTTTTTTTAATTAATTCTTCGCGTGTAAAACCGTGACCTGAATGAAATAAAAATAATCGCATTAGTTTTACTCGCGCGGCTGATCCCATGATTTTTCCTAACATTTCAATAGTATTGCTCATATGGGACCAGTATACCACAGCCATTTTAAACGCAAGTAAAAAATACCTTGAATTTTATAGGCGGTGTGGTGAGATGTGAAATAATTATGAAATGGCATGTGTATTGTCATCCTGAACTTGATTCAGGATCCAGAGTTCAAAAGTAATACCTCTGGATTCCGGCTCGAAGGCCGGAATGACAACAAAAAACCACTCATTTCTGAGTAGTTTTTATCTGAGCTTATTTTAGCTCAACTTTTCCTCCTTTGCACTGCGCCGCCCTGATTAGGGTCGGCCCAGCACCTCCGGAAATGTTGACTAAAATATATTATTTTAGTTCAACTTTTCCTCCGGCCTCTTCGATAGCTTTCTTCAAAGCTTCTGCATCTTCTTTCTTCATTCCTTCTTTCAAAGTTGCTGGAATTCCATCAACCATATCTTTTGCTTCTTTAAGTCCAAGACCCAAAGCTTCTTTAACAACTTTCATAACAGCGATTTTAGCACCACCGTCTGAAGTAAGAACAACTGTGAATTCATCTTTTTCTTCAGCAGCTGCACCTCCGGCTGCAGGACCAGCAACAGCAACTGCTGCAGCTGAAACGCCGAATTTAACTTCGAATAATTTAACAAGTTCGTTCAAATCTAGAACTGACATGTTTTCAATTGCCTCAACAATTGATTTGAATTTTGCAGGGATTTCCACTGCTTTTGTTTCATTTTCCATAATAGTAATCAAAATAAATAATAAATGTAGGCTTATGCCTTTTGTTCTGCAATTTTTGAAAGTGCAATAACCATTCCTTGAATCGGAGAGTTAATAACATTAACAAACATTCCTCGTAATACTTGTGGTTCAGGGATTTCCGCGATTGCCTGCATTTCTGCCGCAGTCATGTATTTTCCTTCAAACACTCCACCGACAACAGTAATGTTATCTGCGAATTTTTTCTTGAATCCAAAGATTTCTCGAGCTGGAGCAATCAAATCAGAGCCGTAAGCTACTGCAAGAGATCCACCTGCGATTGTAGGCATTTCACCTGCAATTGCTGATTCAGCTAAAGCCTTTGTCAAAAGAGTCTTTTTTGCAACTGCATATCCACCATTACTTTCACGAAGTTGTGATCGTAGTTGGTTTGTATCGTTTACACCAATTCCCTGTATATGCAAAAATACCATTGATGCTGAATCTTTTACGATATCCGTAAATTTCTTCAGAACAGTAACTTTTTGCGCTTTGGTAAGTGCCATAATAA
>DAOLZR010000028.1:0-7088 GCA_035426405.1 Minisyncoccota bacterium
CCGCATAAGTTTACAAAATATATAATTCAGTTATTATAGCCTTAATTAAAATAAAAATACTATGAACTTATTATTATGGGAAGTTTACGAGGTGACTTCTGAAAACGATTTACAGGGTGTCATGTTTCGTGGCCGATTACGAAAATTTGCCTTGGATAAAGAAATTAACTTATTAGTTGAAAATGACGAATTAAATAAAAATTGTGTTCGTTATGCAACGCTCCGTCATCAAAATATTGATCAGGCAGTTCTTATAAAATTCATTAAAGAAAAAATAGATAAGGATGCTGGAATAAAATATATTGGCTTTTTTCAAAATCCAGTGTTGTCAAAATTAAAAGTTAATGAGGAAAAGCGTTATTCAATTTAGGTTACCTCAAAAAGTCTTGAACCAGTTTCAGGATTTTTTGTTTGTCATGAATTGGGTTAAACCAATGAATATTCTGATTTCGTTTAAACCAGGTTATTTGTCGCTTTGCGAACTGCCATGTTTTTGTTGCAAGTAATTCTTTAAATTCATCAATCGATATTAATCCTTGAACATAGTCCGATCCAAATCGATATTCTAATCCGAATGAATGTAATTTTTCGAAAGATATTCCAGATATATGAAGTTTCTTAATTTCATCAAACAAAGCAGGAATTCTGTCAGAAATACGCTTCTCAATCCGTTCTTGTAATTCTTCTTTTGGTAACTCAAGTCCAATAAATAAAGTGTCATACTGTGAATCACTTATTTCAATCTTTGGAACACTACCCAGAACCGTTGCAATTTCAATGGCACGAATTAATCGTACAGGATTGTGTTCATCAATTTCTAATGCTCGATCTGGATCGAGCTCTTGTAATTTCTTATAGAGTTTTGGTGCAGAAAGTTGTTCAAGTTCTGCTCGAAGTTTTGGATTTGCGGTTACTTCTGGAAATTTCATATCATATACAACTGCATCAATATACATTCCAGTTCCACCACATAGGATAGGTAATTTTCTTCGACTATGAACATCTTTGATTTTCTCTTGTGCTAATCTTTGAAAATCTGCGACAGAAAAATAGTCGTTCGGATGTGCTATATCGATCAAGTGATGGGGAACACTTTTCATTTCTGATTCAGTTATTTTTGCACTTCCAATATCAAGACCAGTGTAGACCTGTCGTGAATCCGCAGAAATAACCTCACCATTATAGGCAAGGGCAAGTTCCACAGCGAGTGCTGATTTTCCAGTTGCGGTGGGGCCGCAAATTACGATAATTTTTTGCATGATATAGGTATAGTAATACAAAGAGAGGGATTGGTCACGGTTGCAAATATTTTCTTTTAGAGAATGGAATTGGCCACACATAATTTTTCTAACGAAAAATTTGTTCGGCCCCGCCTCGCGATGCTTGCCTTTCTCCGCTCTGCTCCGAAAACTCGCATAACGCTCCGGCTTTCAATTCCTCGCAAACGACATGCGTTTGCGGTCCAATGACAATTAAAAAATCACCAGTAGCTACTGGTGATTTTTTAATTGTGCCCGGAAGAGGAATTGAACCTCCACCCCTTACGAGATTCGATTTTGAGTCGAACGCGGCTACCAATTACGCCATCCGGGCAAAGAATCTGTGGATTAACGAGTAATCCACAGAACAGTTGTTACCTCAACATATTTATAACTGTGGTGTCATAATAGCACAGTCCTAAAAAAATTCAATATCAGTTATTAATGTGAATATTATTTTGTTTTACTCAGCTGTGGTGATATAATCATTTCCATATGATGCAAAATTACACAAATTCAATTTTCTGGGTCGAGACAGATAAAATTAAACCAAACCCGTACCAACCACGCCGTGAATTCGATGAACGTGCATTGGTTGATCTGGCAGATTCAATTCGGCAATACGGAGTGTTGCAACCGTTGGTAGTAACGCGACACGAGATCGAGCGCCCAGATGGACAGGGTCTGATGGTTGAATATGAATTGATCGCTGGTGAACGTCGTTTGCGTGCATCACGTATTGCAGGACTACCACAGGTGCCTGTTATTATTCGATCAGGAACAGAGGATGCAAAGACAAAGTTGGAACTTGCGATTATTGAAAACCTACAACGTGAAGATTTGAATCCAATTGATCGAGCGCGAGCATTCATGCAATTACATGCAGAATTTGGATTTACTCATGCAGAAATTGGAAAGAAAATGGGTAAATCGCGTGAATATGTATCAAATAGTTTGCGTCTGCTTGCTATGCCTCAGGAAATCATGGAGGCATTATCAGAGCGTAGAATTTCCGAGGGTCACACACGACCACTGATGATGTTGTCGGATCGTCCAGAGGAACAGGCAACACTGTTCAAGGAAATTGTCATCAAGAAATTATCTGTTCGTGAGGCAGAGCGATTGGCACGTGATGTAGCGCGCGACAAAGTTCGCAAGAAAGATTTCAATCACGATCCACAGATCGCAGGATACGAGGAACAGTTAGCAGAATCATTGGGAACGCGCGTTCATATTGAAAAACGTGATGTTGGTGGGAAAATTGTAATTGATTATTTCTCACCAGAGGATTTGGAAACAATTCTCGCAATTATGAAATCAAATGGTGGTGATAAAAATGCCATGCTGAATCGTTTTATCGAAAATCAACCAGTTGTTGCACCAGTGGCTGTAAATATTGAACAACCGACAGTTTCAATTCCAAGTACATCAATGGAAAACAGAGAAACAACTACATCAATTATTGAACAATCTTCAACTATTCCAGAAATCTATCAACCAGAATTATCAGCGTATCAACAGCAGGGAGCTGGTACAATTACAGAATATCATCAAGAAATTCCAGCACCACAGATTGCTATGACACCATCATATCTAGCAGATCACGAGCCAGAAATGGAGCAACCAGAAATGCTGGATGACCGATCAAATGACGAGGTAGAACAAGATGAAAACAGTGATTTGTATAATATCAATAATTTTACGATTTAAAACTAAAATTAGTTATAAAATAAGGCTCAAAAGAGCCTTATTTTAGTGTGGATAAATAATTGACTTTTATATATAGTTATGATATAATGCATACAACTAAAACAAAATAAAATGAAAAAAACAGTATTATTAATTTTTGCGATTCTAATCGCAAAAATGAGTATAAATGCTCAAACATTTAGACCGCAAGTCTGTCCTCTACCTAAAGATACTAGTAATAATTATCTAACAAAAGTAAGAGAGTTAAAAATTGATACTTCTTATTTTCTATATTCTTCTAAAAAAGAATATAGAAAATTAAAAATTACATCTTCTCCTATAGGATCTTATTTACTCGGTAGATCTTCTCAAGAAGATCAATGTGAACAAGAGTTACTCCAACAAAAAAGTTGGCAGATGGGGATGGGAAATTTTCCAAAATTAGATTCAAGTTTTTATAAAATACCTGAATCTACATTACCACCATTTTAATACGCAATTTTTTTAGATTAAAATCCAAAACCAGTCATGATGACTGGTTTATTTTTGTATCTTATGGATTTGCTCGATCAAACTTTCAAGTGTTTTTTGAATATCTGCGAGGGATTGTTCTTGTTTTTGTTCGTCCGATTCTTGTTCAATTTCCTCGACGTCTTCTTGGATTTCATCAATATCTTTCTCGATACCCTCGACATCTTCCTGGATTTCATCCACATCGGCCTGGATCTCATCAATATCTTTCTCAATTCCTTGTACATCTTCTTGAATTTCACCAACATCTTCTGAAATTTCTTCTACGTCTTTCTGGATCTCATCAATGTCTTTTTCAATTCCTTCAACATCTTCTGAAATTTCTTCTAGATCAACAGAAATTTCACGGACTTCTTTTGATACATTACGTAGTCTACGTTCACTGCGATTTACTGACATTTGAATAAAGATGGACAAATAGATTGCTTCGAGTGATACAATCGTTGTTAATACTAACAATACTCGGTCCAGTGGTACACCAAAAATTGCCAAGGCGAACGCAATGGTGAATAGTATTGTGTGCACGATTAAGGATTGAATTGACCCAACCCAACGTGTTGCACGGATGGAAATTTTCTCGAGAGGTGAGAGCTGCATAATTATGCTATAGCATGAAATGGTAATGTTGGCAAAATTGTATTTTTCCCTCCCCTATGTAGGGGAGGGTTAGGGTGGGGTACATTGTGTTTATGAATTTATTTTCTACCTCACCCCAACCCTGAATCCGCAGATTCACCTACTGGGTCGTCCTGCTCCAGGAGAGGGAGAAATACAGAACGACAAATAAAAACTTTAGTGATATACTTTCAATATATGACATCACAACAACCGCGCGAGTTTATTACGTATTTGGGCTACACTATTAGTTATTTGGTTGTAGCAATTTCATTTATCATTTTTTCATTTTCATTTACGAATATTTTGTTTCCAGAAATAGGTGGTTATTCATCATTTGGATATCAATCTGTATTTGGATCACTCGGTGTATTTACCACAGCAGTATTGGTATTTTTGGCAATGGTTTGGGCGGTGTTTAGATTAGTACAAGAGAAAAAAACTCACCCTGACAGTAAACCACGATTATGGTTATTACAACTGGGAATGTTTGTAGGGTTTGTGGTGCTTGCTATTACGCTTGCGGTTTTAATTAGATATTTTTTCTCGGGTGAAATTACTGCACGGTTTTTAATAAAGACTATAATTGTTTTAGTAGTTGGTATTGATGCGATATTGTTTTTCCGTCACGAATCTGCAAAAACAGTTGATACTCCAAAATGGATTTCACTCGGTGCGAGTATCGGTGCGATGGTTGTTATGATTGTAGGAATTGTTGCAACATTTGTGTATCTAGGAACACCAAATATTGCACGTGCAATTCGATATGATCAACAACGAACAAATGATCTACAATCACTGCAATCAACTATTACGAATTGGTATCAATCGCATGGCGCATTACCAGAGACTCTTGCTACTTTGAAAAAACAAGATTACTACCAAGAGCCTCGTGATCCAGAATATTTGAAAGGAAAGGTGTATATGTATCAAGTTATTGATGCTAAAAAATTACAGTATCAAGTATGTGCAGATTTTACACTTGCTTCTGATAATAAATTTGTCATTCGCAAGGATCGAGCTGAGTTTGCCAGTGGACGCAGTACGGCACCAATGCCAGTTGTATATGATGAAACGCAAGTTGGAATTGTTTCAGAAACAAATCTGGAAAATCAATGGGATCACAGTGCAGAAAAACATTGTTTTGACCGAGTGATTGATACAAAGATGTATCCAATCTATAATCCAGAAATAAAACGGTAAATTATGAACGAGCCAAGTAAATTATATGTCTATCACGGGTCGCATGAATTGTTTGATCTTGCGATTCCAAAAAGACAAGTTCGCAAAGGATTAAATCCCGATCCGAACGGAGAAAAATACATCACTGTATTTGATGATATTTCATTTCATGCAACACCCTATAAATGGATTGCGTTAAATTATATATGTCAGTGTCAACATGTTTTATATCAAGGAAAAGAATATTGGCACGCTACAGGTGTAGATTTACGGAAATATAAAGAAGAAATTGAGATATACGGAGTTGAATCTCTTGAAAAAAGTTTAGAAATACTATTTGGACAAGGTGGATATTTATTTACATTTGACGCAAAGGATTTTATTCATCAAGAAGGTTTAGGGATTAACGAAGTAATTGCAAAAGCACCAGTTACACCAATCTCTGTAGAACGAATTGATGATCCTGTATCTGAAATTAAAAAATTAGGAATACCTTTTATATTTAAAGATCTTACACTATCAGAGAATAATTGGTAAAGCCTCGATTTATTCGAGGTTTTTTGGTATACTTACTTTATGAAAAAGCAAATTATTTCAACCTTATTTATTAGTTTATTCGTATTACTAGGTACTGTACACAATGCATTTGCTCTTGCAAATCCTGCGTCGGTAAAATGTATTGCTGACGGAGGAACTTCCTCGTCTGTAAACACTTCGTCAGGTACATATAGTAACTGCAATTTCCCAGATGGTTCAGTTTGCGAGGAATGGGCATATTATGACGGAGCATGTACACCTAAAAAGGTAAGGTCAATCAGTGATCTTCCTGCAACTTGTGTCGTTGCATATGATGGTTGTAATTCTTGTTCTCGGACTTCTGGCGGACAGTGGATGTGTACTATGATGGCATGCACAAGTCTTCCTACTATGGTTATAACCTCGAATGCATACTGCAAGAAATTTCAAACAACTAATCCTGATCCAGTAGTGTGCCCAGCAAATTATGCCCCAGTGTGTGGAGATATTAGTGATCGTGTACGTTGCATCAAGGCACCTTGTATTGCAGAAAAAACATATAGCAACGAATGTATGCTGAATGCAGATGGTGCAAAAAAGATTTCGGATGGTGAATGTAAATCAGTTTCAACAAAACCAGTATTTTGTAGTGCGTCATACATCAAATTAGTTCGTGGATCACGTGGTGATTATGTTCGTGGATTGCAAGAATATCTGCGTGATCAAGGATATAACCCTGGAACTATCGATGGTGTATTTGGTCGCCAAGTAGTTGCTGCTGTAAAAGAATTCCAAAAAAATAATGGTTTAAAAATAGATGGAGTTTTTGGAAAAGGATCTAAAGTAAAAGTATGTGCAATGTTTTAATATCAAAAACCTCTCGAGCAATCGAGCGGTTTTTGATATACTTATTAAATACTATGAAAAGAACATTTACTGTTACTGCAAAATTATGGCAATGGAGTGGTGACATGTCGTCATGGCATTTTATGTATGTTCCAAAATATATTTCAGAAATACTACGAACACACTATTCAAAATCTGCAATGATCAAATGTAAGTTTACAATAGGCGATACAACATGGGATAGTAGCATGTTTCGCAATAATCGAGAGAAAAATTACCTAATACCAGTCAAAAAATCTGTCCGAAAAGCAGAAGACCTTTTTCCAGGTGAGGAAATTACGGTGAAAATTGACATACTGTAAAACTCGATTTTCTGAAGGTTTTTTGGTATAGTAGAAGTATTCTATGAAACCTTACGATCACAAAAAAATTGAAAAGAAATGGCAGAAA
>DAOLZR010000029.1:0-6457 GCA_035426405.1 Minisyncoccota bacterium
CAGTTGCTTCAACTTTTTTCAACTCGTTCTTTTTAAATATTATTGTTTGAATAGACCCTGTAACTTTTGATTTATTAGTAAGATCGTTTAGTAGTTTGTACTGCAAAGGAACATTGAATTGAGCAATATCATTATTAGTGCCTTTAATAAAAATAGGGTCGCTGATTGTTAAAGAGTATGAAGCGCTTCCTGACTGTCCAGACTGACTTGCGGCAGTACTTGAACCATTCCCCAAAAATTCATCAAATGACTGGGTTCCATTGTTAGATATGGTGCCAGACTGATTCGAGCAGACAACCTCCCCTATCTTTTTACCTGTTTTCGAAGTAAATGATGGCAAGCATATACTAGTGGATGTTACCACTTTGTTATTTACAAAGATTGATAGTGTATAGTGTCCCGGATCTACCGGCCCAGTTGCATTATCTGAATTATCATAAGCCCCTATATATCCTTTAATCAGGGCAATCTTATGATTCTTTCCTGTTTGCTCATCAGAGAACGGCCCTTTGATCATTATGGTTTTTAATTCTCCAAGATAGTTGTCCGTTCCACTCTTTTTGTATAATGTCGTTATTGTTTTTGTATTCTTTATACTTCCATTATAATAATCCATCGCGCCATTATCAGCGAAGAGTCCCGTAAATCCTTGTAAGTCATATCTTCCGTCCTGTTTTGGCCAGGAATTATATTCGACTGCATCTATATAAAACTTGTGAGCATTTCCTATAGTGACCGAATTTGCAAATTTGAATTTCAAGGCATTATCATATCCATAAACAAGAGGAAATGCTATCTCTTTTTCTGCCGGATCAGGCGTAGCTGCTATTTTCCCCGTAAGAACATCATTTATCCAAGGTATCATTATATCAATCCTGGTATCGATGCCATGGCCGCCAAGCTCGTTTCCTCCACTGCACGAATGCATGGATGCTAACTTCTTGTTAAGAAATGAAGGACCTCCGGAATCGCCCGGCGCAGTAGTTGCCTCGCCTGCATCAAATGTCCAGTAAATGTAATCGCTTTTTGAATTCTGCTCGTCAGGACCTGTTCCAAACCCCTCGACCGATGTCGAACCTGCATAAATTTTTCCGATTGACGGAAGCTGATACCCTTCCATACTAACACCATTAGTACCAGCTCCTGTTAATCCGTAGCCCGCGATGATTATTCCCGAACCTGTCGGAATTTTAGTTGTAAGGAGCGATGCGGGAGTCGCTACACTTGTAGGAACACTGGTCGCAAGTTCGATAATTGCAGCGTCAATATCTCCTTCCGCGCAATGTTCAGAATCAGCGGTGTATTTGGGATTAATGTATACTTTTGCAGATTGGTATGTTTTTCCATTCAAACGCACAGACACACCATCTTTAAGTACGTCTCGAGCTCCTGCTTGATCAAAGAAACAATGTGCGGCCGTAAGGATATGTTTGGAGCCAATAAGGGTTCCTGAGCATCCGCCACTATTGGAAGTCAATCGCGCAACATTCGGAAACACCGATTCGTCATATTCTGTACCATCAATAATAAACGCTTCAGCTGTTTTATCTGACCTCAATGATGTTAAGGGTATATTTGAAAAGACAGCAGCCGCTAAAAAAGTTGCAATCAAAAGACCTCCAGAGATATGAAATGGGTGCCAGGTATTATTTTTAAATAATGTTTTCATATGATTAATATTAGAGTATTTTTAATAATAAATACTTAGACGCCTCGTCTCCAAGAAGACTCTTTAGTATTGTTGCTACAATAGTCCAAGCCAGTAACATAAGTACTAATCCTCCACCAACTTCTAATAATCTACCCTTGTATTTAACTAAATCTTCAGGAACTTTTCGATGTAGAATCATTTGAACACCAGTTGAAACACACATTAATACCGTTATTGGAATCAATAGTATTAAAAGGAATCTAATTACATTCCCTGCTAATATTATTATATGCCTAAAAGTACATCGTTCATCTTTTGTTCCAATATCAGACCGCTTTCCACATGGTACTAAAGGCTTTTGATCATCTATAATAGGAGCTGCAATTTCACCTGTTGGTTCACCGATATTAGTCGGGAAAATGTAGTTAGGGATTAAAGCACCTGCACCTACTGCATTTGGATCATATGGAGTTAATGTTACCGGAGTAGATACAGCGCCTCCTGTAATAAATGGAAGTGCTTCTGTTGCCCAAAAATCGCCAGTTACTTCTCGAATCCTGTAATAATATGTTGTCCCAGCAGCTAATCCAGTCTGTGTATAGGTATATGATTCTTGACTACCAGACCGTAGTGTTTTTATAGGAAGTATTGTTCCCGCGCGTAATAAACTATCTACACTATCTCCAATATAAAAATCAAGTCCGGCATTCATGTCTTTTACTGATTTAATTACACCACTGAATTTTACATTATATACACCATTTACATTACTACCTGCAGCAGTAGAAACTGGGACTGTTGTAGTAACAGTTAAAGATCCTTTGTCTGCTTTTTGTGCAACTATCAATGGATTATCAGGACCTGCACCAGTTGTTGTGAAGTAAACTTTTTGATAGACAGCATTATTAACTGTATCTTTTATTTGGAAAAAATAATTTGTTCCTGGTGTTAATCCGGAAAAAGATGGTGGAAATTGCACAGTTTGAGTCTGACCTACAACAGGCAAATTATCAGAATCGATCACGGTCATATTTCTTTGATTAACATGTCCATTTACAAGTGGAATATCGCTAGGATCAGTCCCATAACCCATGAGTAATGTATATGTTACTGCCTTCTTTGCTTTTACAGAAAAAATAAATGATGCAGTAGTATCTTTAATAACCGCACGAGTAAGTGTTACATCTACAACAGAAGGATTATTAGCTAATAAAGGCTGATTAGTAACATCACCAACCGAAGCAGTACCGGCTGGAACATCAACAGCTGAAGCTATAAAAGCGTGTCCAAATATGCAAAAGATAAATCCAATAGTAAATAATATATATTTTGACTTCATACTAAATATTATATCATAAAGCTATAAAAAAATACCATCAAATGATGGTATTTTTTTATTGTAATGGAATCTCTGGTAATACTAGTTTTGAAGCCAGATCTCTAAAACCACTAGCGACAGACTGAAACGCACTGCCCGCACTTTTCGTTCCTGCATTAATCTGATTCACTGCATTAATAATCAACCGATTTGTTTCTTTTGCGTCAGGATCAAGAAATGATTTACTAATAATTGCTGAATTATACATTAACACCTTATTTGAATTATCGCGAGGCTTATCAGCTAAAATATCGCGTCGTGTTGGCGCATAAGGAAGATCTGTAAGGAGCTTGGTCATATTCTCTTTACTGGTTAGTAAATTAATTACACCAACGGATCCTGCCAAATTCTTTGTTATTTTACTGATCCCAAAACTATATAGTTGACCGTAATTTACCTTTTTACTAGTAGCGCTGATTTGCGGTATTGCTGTCATTCTAAAATTAAGATTTGGGTTCTTTTCTCGTATAACTTCATAATCTTCTGGATATCCAAAAAATATACCAAGCTTTCCTGCATTAAAGAAGTCTCTATCTTTTGGAAGCGATGCATTCCAAGTATAGTTTGGACTTGAAGAAGAGCTAAATGAGGTAAACCAGTCAAGAGAACTACCAAGACTATCTTCTCCTAGAACTGCTTGCCATAAACTATTGTCTGTTGCTTGAATAATAGGATTTCCGGACTGAAGTGTTTTTAATATAATTAAATCCTTTACATATGTCATATTACTCGCAGTTCCAAGAGAAACGGCAGATTGATTTATTTTCCCGGCATCATCCTTTATTGTAAGTAATGGGATCATTTCAGCAAGTTCGTTCCATGTTGTTGGAGGATTAACAATGTACGCTGAATTTAGCATGTCAAAGTTATAATACATAACCATAGGGTTAATAAACATTGGAAAAGCAAGGATTCCTTGTTTTGTTAAGAAATCATTTCCTGCATCTACGAAAGTACTACGATAGGTTGGCTCTGGGTAGACAGAATATGGAACAATAAATAATCGATCAATATTCTGAGCAACTTCGCCAGGAGCCATCATAAATACATCCGGACCTTTTCCAGATGATAATGCATTCACTAATTCTGTTTGCATTGTTTCTGCCTTTTTCTCGGTGTAAATAAGTGTTAGATCTTTATTTTTAAGCTCAATTTCATCAAATAGACCTTTTACATTTCCGTATGGAATTAAGCCCCACACATTTACAACCCCCGAAAGTCCTGTTTCAGCTTTTTTATCCCATGGTAATGTTATTTTTCCAGAGAAAAACAACACGCCTAAAATAATGCCGATACCAAAAACGACTAATACGATTATTTGCACGGTGTCTGATTTTTTTTGCATATTTTGATTATACTATAAAAGTTTTAAAAATAACTATTCTTTAATATTTTCAATGACCATTCCGAAAAAATGACCTTCTGTTCGTTGCTCTACCTCATCTATCTCCCAAAAAATAAGACTGTTTTGCTCGCTTAAAAATGAAATTAATTCATCTCTATAGTGAATACCGTCAATTACTATTATTTGACCTTTATCATTCAAAAGTCCTGAAAGTTTTTCAAGAATTTCAGTAGTTTTAGGCTCCATTACTGACATCATGCGAACTATTAATATTCGATCACATGACCCAGAACGAACCGAGAGTTTGCTCATATCATGAATATCGCCTGTAATTGCATGAACATTTGTTAATCCAAGTTCCTGCGCATCATGATTAAGACGCTGAATAATCTCTGCATGATTATCTACTGCGATAATCTTTCCAGATCCACCAACAATTTGTGACAATGGTTTTACCCAAAAGCCAATGCTTGAACCCATATCAAGAACAGTCTGTCCGTGCTGTATATCAAGTAATGGGATAATTTTATGTGGATGTAGAATCATGCAGAAAGTATACCATAGAAAAATCCGGAAATAAAAAGACAGCCATATATGAATAAGACTGCCTTGCGTTGCGTGCAATAATTTTTAAACTTACTTGGAAGCCATCTGTTCACATGCCCGATCTATCAGAATTTTCACCATTGTCTTCCCGTCTTCAGTTTCCTTATGCCCTTTCTTTAAAAGAAGTATCGGCACCTCTGAAGACGTTAATCCATAATCTAACAATGTTTCCAAGTTCCCTTCTTCTCTGAAAAGAAGAATGACTGGTTTTTTAATTTTAAAGGCCTCGAATAATGAATAGCTTGCGCCGTCATTCAAATAGATATTCCACATTATTGCTTCATAAGTATTATTCTTCAATAGCCTTTTCGAAGTAGAGACATGACTGCTTATGGTTACATTTACAGTGAGGCTTCCGGCACTGTATGCCTTAAGGCAAAACTCTTTAAGCACTTCCGCGATTCTATCGTCGTTTTCAATGATAAGAATATTAATTACTTTCTTCATCTTTGTTATTTTAAATTTAAGAATTTTATCTACCTTTATATATTAGCATATTTTTATAAAATGTCAAATAATAAACCCAACAAAAAAGCCCTCTTTTCAAAGGCTTCTTTGCTTTCCAATTACATATATATTCCAAATAGTTTCAAACTCTGTTGTTTCGTCTTTAATTAGCAGATACCTATAATGTGCATGTACATAGTCACACTATCAGGTTTTGGCCCTCTCATAACGGTAGTGGGCGCCGTGTTCCGATTAGAGTTCTGAGAACAATCACTCTATTTATCAATATCTCTAGGATAAGTATAAATAATCGACAATCAAATACAATAACTGTATCGGTTTTCAATTGAATTAATCCACGAGCAGCTTCCGCTACCCGTGCCTTGTTACGACTTAGTCCCTGTTACCGATCTCACCTTCGGCCACGCAATGCGCAGACTTCGGGTGCTACCAGCTTCCTTGACTTGACGGGCGGTGAGTACAAGACTCGAGAACGTATTCACCGCAGTATAGCTGACCTGCGATTACTAGCGATTCCAACTTCATGAAGTCGAGTTGCAGACTTCAATCCGAACTGGGGCCGCTTTTATAGATTAGCTCCGCATCGCTGCATTGCAACTAATTGTAACGGCCATTGTATTACGTGTGTAGCCCAAGGTATCAAGGGACATGCTGATTTGGCGTCATCCTCTCCTTCCTCCCCCCTCTCTATTTACGAAATGAGCAGCTTCTGAACACAATGAAGAATTTGAAAGAAAAATAAATTTTAAAATCAAATTCTTCATTGTGTTCATAAAATGCAAGCATTTCACAAACACAGAGGGGGCAGTCTCGTGTGACATATAAAACACACGACGAGGGTTTCGTTCGTTACCCCACTTAAGGGAACAATTCAAACCACGAACTGACGACAACCATGCATCACCTGTCTAGCCGTCCGAAGACGATAAGAGTTTCTTCCTATCTTCGTCTAGATTTCTAACCTTGGTAAGGTTCTTCGTTTATCATCGAATTAAACCACATAATCCAC
>DAOLZR010000030.1:0-6418 GCA_035426405.1 Minisyncoccota bacterium
GAAAAAGTACGAAACTTCGGAGTTATTGCTCACATTGACGCCGGAAAAACAACAACATCAGAGCGAATCTTGTTCTATACAGGAGTTTCTCATAAGATCGGAGAGGTTCACGACGGTGCTGCGACTATGGACTGGATGGTTCAAGAGCAGGAGCGAGGAATCACAATTACATCTGCTGCTACAACATGTTTTTGGACACCTACCTATGTAGCTGACAAAAAAGATACGGCTAAAAAATTCCGATTCAATGTAATCGATACACCAGGTCACATCGACTTTACAATCGAGGTACGACGATCACTTCGCGTGCTCGACGGTGCTTTGGTGGTATTTGATGGTGTAGCTGGAGTGGAGCCACAATCTGAAACAAACTGGCGTTATGCAGATGAAGGAAAGGTTCCACGAATCTGTTTCATCAACAAATTAGACCGAACAGGTGCGTCTTTTGAGCGATCTTTCGCATCAATCTTGGACCGACTTACAAAAAACGCTGTACGATTCCAAATCCCAATCGGTGAAGAAGAACACATGCAAGGAGTTATTGATCTGTTGAAAATGAAGGCATACTATTTCGAAGGGAACATGGGTTCAGATGTAGTTGAAAAAGAAATTCCTGAAAATTTGAAGGCTGATGCTGAAAAATATCACGCAATCTTGATTGAGAAAATTGTTGAACATGATGAAGAAATGATGATGGAGTTCCTAGATGGGAAAATGGATTTTGATATCGAAGCTTTGAAAAAAGTTACACGAAAGGCTGTTATTGCTAACGATATTGTTCCAGTGTACGCAGGTACAGCGTTGAAAAACAAAGGAGTTCAATTGGTACTTGATGGAGTGGTAGACTACTTGCCAGCACCAACAGACATTACAACACCAAAAGGAATTCATCCTGATACTGGAGCAGAACTTGAACGAAAAGCTTCTGATTCTGAACCGTTTGCGGCACTTGCTTTCAAAGTTGCAACAGACCCATTCGTAGGACAATTAATTTTCTTCCGCGTTTATTCTGGAACACTAGAAGCTGGTTCATACATTTTGAACACACGAACTGGTAATAAAGAACGAATCGGACGAATCTTGCGTATGCATGCAAACGATCGAGAAGAGGTGAAAAAGGTGTTTGCAGGTGATATCGCAGCTGCGGTAGGACTTAAAGATACTCGAACTTCTGATACATTATGTGATCCAGCTCATCCAATTATTTTGGAAGAGATCAAGATCCCAGAACCAGTAATCTCACTTAAGATCGAACCAAAAACAAAAGCAGATCAAGAAAAAATGGGTATGGCGTTATCACGACTTACTCAAGAAGATCCAACATTCCGCGTTACGACTGACACCGAAACAGGTGACACGATCATCTGGGGAATGGGAGAGCTTCACTTGGACATCATTGTTGACCGTATGCGTCGAGAATTTAATGTCGAGGCAAATACAGGACGACCTCAGGTTGCTTACAAAGAAACAATTACAGGTGAAACTGAAGTTGAAAACAAATATGTTAAACAATCTGGAGGTAAAGGTCAGTATGGTCATGTTAAAATCCGAGTTAAACCACTTGATTATTCAGTTGCCATCGAAGATCTTCCAAAAAATACAAAGCGTATTCCTGGATTTGAATTCATCAACAACATCAAGGGTGGAGTTATTCCAAACGAATTTATTCCAGCTGTTGAAAAAGGTGCAAAAGAAGCAATGTCACGAGGTGTACTTGCAGGATATCCGGTTGTGGATCTTTCAGTAGAGCTCTACGACGGAACATATCACGATGTAGACTCAAGTGAAATTGCCTTCAAAATTGCTGCGTCACAAGCTGTTGCCGAAGCGGTGCAAAAAGCTCGTCCAGTAATCCTAGAGCCTATGATGAATGTGGAAATTACACTTCCTGAAAAATTCCTTGGTGATATTACAGGAAATGTTTCATCAAAACGAGGACAAATCGAAGGAGTAGATGATCGTGGAATGGCGAAAGTTGTTCGATGTATTATCCCACTTTCAGAAATGTTTGGTTACATGTCAACATTGCGTTCTATGACCGAGGGTCGCGCATCGTTCAACATGGAATTCTCTAAATATGCAATCGTTCCTCAGAATGTTGCAGATGAAGTTATTAAATCTCGAAAATAATATATAAAAAATACCACTAGAAATAGCGGTATTTTTTATATATAAATGATATTTACATCTATATTAGTTTGTGTTATTATTCATCTAAACAAAAACTCATTGTAAACAAAAACAAAAAATAGATGAAAAGATTATTTCAAGCGATTTTCCTAACGATTACGATAGGATGCGCACAAGCTCAAACCAGTCATCAATCTGGTTTTTACCCAGCAGACTCAATTTTCTTTACAGTTAATTGGGCGAAAACATCAACTCAGAAATTGATAATATCAGTAAATGGGTCAACAGAAGAAACATTTCATGAGTACACCGGAGGAATATGGTTATATAATCGTAACAATACACCTAATACTTGGGAAGACCAAGTATTCTCACGAAATCCATGCTCATATTATTTTGATACATTAATCCCACGAGGATCGTTGAAAAAAGTAAATGTAGTGCGTATAAGACTTATTGATACAGTTACAGCAACGATAAAAAAGGATTCAGTGTATAATATTGGAATAGAAGGGATTGGAAATACTCAATTTCCTTTTTCTATCCCAGTAAGTTTTATTACAGTTGACTCGCTCGATGCATTCGGCCCACAAGGGTTTTATGGTCCAGGATCTGGAAACGGAGAGGTGTGGAATTATTCATATGATAAATATGGTAAACGTGCTAATCTTCAAATAATTAATCCTGAAACTAATTTTTTTACCAATCAATTTGGGGAAATTAGAATCGGAGCGGGATCTTCATCGTGTATTGCGAATAAAGGTATTTCCTTTAAGGGTAATAATGATACTCCATTTTTGGGACCAAAAACAATTACTTCCGATATTTATAACGGAATACCAACGAAGTATAAATGGATGAAGTTTCGTGTAGGTGGTTCTGGTCAAAGGGATGTTTTTGCAACACACGAAATTGGACTGAGGATCATTGACGGATTAAAAATCGGAGAAGTACCAAGTACTCCTGCGATAACGTTTTTCAATGGTTCATATTGGTCGCTTGCATTTCCTCAGGATAAGCCTAATCAGTATGCAGTTGAGCGTTATACCGGAATTGATAAAGATTTTGTTGATATCTTTGAACCAATACCATTAGATATTCTATATGATAGCATAGTCTTTAGGAACAGTTTTTTATCTCTATATAATGACGGTGCTATAACTTATCAAATCCCTGATACTTTAGTTGATACAGCTGATATGGTAACTATTCAGCGAGCGGATCAAAAATTTCAGATCATTGGCACTATGGACGAGGGAACAAAATCTATCTTTCAACCAGTCTTCCAGGAAATTATAAACGTATCCCTTGATACTACTTCTGACCATTTTTCCATTTATAATAACTTATTAGATTTAGACTCATGGTTAAGATATATATCATTAATAGATTTAATGGGATTGCGTGACGTAATAACAAATAATGTAATGTTAGCAGCGACTCAACAAAACAAGCCAATGATTATTATGGAAGATATGGATGGGGCAGGTATGTGGACATCGCCAAATAGTAATCTTTGGGAACAAGAGATTATAGATGCGGATGAAGGATATCGCGGAATCATGCTACATATGATTCGTAATATACTTTTAAAATCACCACGAACAATTAATCGGTTATTATTAGTATGGCAGGATTTATATAATACTTCATTACTATCTTCTCGAACAGTTTCCATTATAGAATCAGTTTCATCACGAGTCATGCCAGAATATGAAATGTTCCATAACAGTTGGGACCCATTGATGACTCGTGATTCAATATCACAAGAATCAATGTTCAATTATGTGAAACATTTTTTCGCATACCGCCCAGATGCTGCATCACAGATTTTAGTAAATCGATGGATGACATCCGATAGTTTCCAGTTAGCAGACAGAAAATTAGTCCGAATTGTAATGGATTCAATCCCCGCAGGATTGGTCAGTGTGCAGTTTAATAGCTTGTCTCTGGATACATCATTTTCTGGATTATATTATCCAAAACCTGCATTGCAAATATCATACCAGGTTGATTCCGGTTTTGATATTTATATAAAGGAATACCCAGATTCTGGAAAAAACTTTCAAGTTTATGCGGATTCTGCGATTACGATTACATTTCTGGTGCGCCCAGCAACATCGTTACCAGTTGAGCTCTCATCGTTTACCTGTTCGCAGGGTTCTGATGGTCCAATAGTGTTCTGGCAAACTGCCAGCGAATTAAATAATAGTCATTTTGTGATTGAACGATCCTATAATGGCACAGTGTTTGATTCGGTCGGTTTTGTGTACGGAAACGGAACTGCAACAACAGCTAACGAGTATTCGTATGTGGATACATCTGATATTACGAACACGCCAGTGTATTATCGCCTGAAACAGGTTGATATGGACGGTAGTATTGTTCTGTCAGATATCTGCATGGTTAGTTTAACAACTACAAACAATCACAGCACTGCAAAAAATTTCGGAATGTTTCCAAATCCAACCAGCGGTATTATAACGATTACAAATCCTGAATTAATTCAGGAGGTTCGAATTACTGGGTTACTAGGGAATGATATTTATTATGGCTTTAATGTTCATAATATAATAGACCTCTCAAGTATTCCATCAGGAATATACTTTGTAACTATCCTCGCCAAAAGCGGACAAATAGTCACAAAGAAAATTCTAAAAGAATAAGGTAATCCATCCTACTAAAATGGAAAACCGTCTCAAATGAGGCGGTTTTTTGTTATTTTATGTTTACTATAAATTTAATTTTGTTATACTTAGAATATGAATTCGTTGACTTCAACTAGGAGATTTACTGTTACAATAATTACCCTGTTATCTTTGTTAGGGTATGGATATTTTGTGTTTGCAGCACCTGTAGGTGGATATGAACCAGGTGTAGAACTTGATCCAGATTGTGCACCAGGTGAAATTAATTGTTTCGTAAAGTCATTACTAACTACCGCAGATAACGGATTAACTGTTTCAGGATCTAATATACAACTTGGAGGGTTGTTAACCGATCAAACAATGATTGAAACAGGTAGTAATTTGTTTGCCATTGTGAATGATTCCTCAGCTGGATTTGATACTACAGGTTTTTTAATCTCTGAGTTTTCTGGTTTTCCAGGAACTAGTTTTGCTAGAATTACAGGAGGATCTACTATAGCAGATGGAAATATTGAAATGGGGGTAGTATCATACGGCGTTGGGGTGGCGGGTCGTATGATTTATACAAATAATACTACAGGACTGGAGAGTGGTGTTAATATAGGTGCAGGCTATACTCAAATACATGCACAAAATGGTAGTGGATCATATTTTGCGTCATTTGATATGCAAAGCGCATCAATTGGTTACCAAGGAACAGGATGGGATAATGATCAAATGAATGGAATATTAATTAGTAACCAGGGAGTGACTGCTCGTGGATCTGATCCGTCATCTGGATACAATATGATATGGGCTGTATATGACCCAATGTCTGGTAACGACGTTAGAGAAAACGCCTTTCTTTACAATAACGGAGTTTGGCAATGGCATGCATATGATTCAAGTCGTGATGATTCTCTTGCAACATCACCTATAAATTTTCTTTATACTGATAGTGCTGGGTATCTTATGTCTGCTCCGATTTCATTATTGGGCGGAGGTGGCTCAGGTTGGTCATTGAGCGGAGACGCAGGAACAACTGCAGGAACAAATTTCATTGGAACAACTGACGCGCAGGATTTTATTATAAAGACAAACAGTGTTACTGCGGCAAGATTTGGGCAGATTGGTGATGTGGAGCTTGGTCAGGATTATCTTGGTTTCTTCTTAAAATCAACATCAACCAACATAGGGACAATGTCATGGGGTTGGGGTGGCGTAGCGAGTGGTGAGCTTGCGACAGTATTAGGGCTAAATAATATTGCCGACGGAGACATTTCAATGGTATGGGGAGAATCCAATAATGCCACTGGGAATAAATCAACTGCCTTTGGATATGAGAACGATGTGTCGGGATATATGGCGACCGTATTTGGCCGTAGAAACAATGCGTCAGGCGAATTAGCTACGGCTTTTGGTCGCGAGAATTTTGCACGATCATATGCAGAAACCACTTTTGGTTATTTTGGAACTGACTATATACCTTTAGCTGCAGCCAGTGCAGACATGGCGGATCGACTACTTTCTATAGGTAACGGTGATAGTAGTACAGCGCACAATGCCTACACTCTCTGGAAAGACGGATCATTCGCCTATAACGATGATAATTTCCAAAATGACAATCCAGGAACAGAACAAAACATGTTCTACTTTAACTA
>DAOLZR010000031.1:0-6084 GCA_035426405.1 Minisyncoccota bacterium
ACCAAAGAATGAGATGTCCATTCCATGATGACAAGACACCGAGCATGCAGATCTATACGAAGACGAATACAGCGTATTGTTTTAGTAGTAATTGTAGGACGCATGGGAAGAGTCTGGATGTGATAGACTTTATTATGTATAAGGAATCTATCACCAAACACGAAGCAATAGAAAAGGCCAAAACAATGATTAATGGTCAATTGATAATGGTTGATGAACAAGTAAAGCCGAGTGAAGAATTTATCCGGACTGATGTGCTAACAAAGATATTTATCTACTTCAAAAATGGATTAAACAGCAGCGTCCCTGCACTGGAATACCTAAAAAGCAGAAACTTGGATCCGAATCAAATCGAAGTAGGCTATAATGCAGGACAGTTCCATTATACGAATCGAGATAACAAAGAATTGATTAAGAGTTTAGTCAAGGTTGGATTATTGACTGAAGATGCATCGAGAGGCAACTATCAGATATTTGCAAAGAATTGCATTGTGTTTGCACTGAAGAATTCACAAAATCAGGTTGCAGGATTATACTTCCGCAGTACAATAAACGATAAGGAAAGTAAACACTATTATTTAAAAGATAGAAGCGGATTATATCCGCACTACCCTCATCAAAATACAAAGGGACTGATTATTACAGAAGCGATCATTGATGCTGCCACTCTGTTACAAAATGCTGCAATCACACAACAGTATAGTATTGTGGCTGCATATGGGACGAATGGATTGACGGAAGAACATCAGGAAGCGATTAGAAATCTTAAAGAACTGGAGGAAGTAATTTTCTTTTTTGATGGAGACGAAAGCGGAAAGGTGGCAGTAAATAAATATGCGATTGTAATTAAAGAAATGCTTGCTAATATTAAGATCAGTATAGTAAATACTCCAGACGGCGAAGATGTAAATAGCTTATTAGTTAGTCATTCCAAATTAGAGGTATTGCAACATTTAATAGAGCAACGAAAACCAATCAATTGCGAAGGTAAAGTTCAAGAGCTTTTATTTTCAACTGAAGAAATTTCAATTGAAAAAAAATCTGATGACTTGCGACTGACGACTGATGACTATGCCAAAAGTGAAAATCTAAATACCGAGAACCCAAACAATATAAGCTATGAATCAGTAGGAATGCGATATGAGATCAAAGGCAGTATCAAACCACTACTCGATAGCCTAAAAATAAGCTTACAAATTATAAATATTAAAGAAGGAATCGACTACAGATCAAAGTTAGATCTATATGAATACAAACAAATCCAAACCACGGCAGAAGCTGCTGCGGAGGTATTGCATGTGACAAAAGAGAAGATTCAAAGAGACCTTATGATACTCACTAAATTACTAGAACATTATAGAAATACAACGACACCAAAGAATGGTACAGAAAGAATAAAAACACAGGTCAATGAGATTAATACTAAAGCCTGTATCGAATTCCTAAAGCAAACAAATTGTTTAACAAACATCAACAAACTTATAGGTCAATGCGGTGTAATTGGTGAAGAGAACACCCGAATATTATTGTTTGTAATTGCTACGAGTTATAAGATGAAAGAGACGTTGCATGCTTTAATTCAAGGAAGCTCCGGAAGCGGCAAAACCAGACTATTAAAAATCATAGGAAATCTTATTCCACAAGAAGATGTGAAGCGATTCACACGAGTGACAGAAAGCAGCTTTTATAATTATGGAGAATATGATTTGGTGAATAGATTCTTATGCTTCGAAGATATCGACGGATTGAAAGAAGAAGCGTTACTAGCATTAAGAGAACTGATGAGCAATGATATATTAATCAGCAGTACGAGTCAGAAATTTGATGATGGAAATATCCGCAGTACAGAACGAACGGTAAGAGGACCTATAGCGAGTATAGCCTGCACGACACGAGGTGATTATTACGAAGATAATATTAGCAGGAGCTTTGTAATCGCCGTTGACGAGAGCCGAGAACAAACACAGAGAATCATCAACTATCAAAACCAAAAATATGCCGGACAAATCAACGAGCGCGAAGAAGAAAAAACAAATTTATTCTTACAAAACTGCATACGATTATTAAAGCCCTACAAAATTATCAATCCCTACGCAAACAAAATCCATCTTCCAGATGATGCCCATAAGATCAGACGACTCAATGAAATGTATCAGAGTATTGTCAAGCAAATAACGATCATCAATCAATATCAACGCAAACAAGACAACCAAGGAAGATTGATCACAGAGAAAGAAGATTTGCAAATAGCCTGTGAAATATTATTCGAAAGTATAATTCTTAAAGTAGATGAACTGGATGGAAGCTTGAGACAGTTTTTTGAAAAGCTCAAATCTTTTGTAAAGGAGAAAAACAAGGGCTCTGTCAATGGAGAAATAAGTTATGAGTTTAACAGATTCGAAATCATGAATGCCACAGGTATCAAGAAGACACAGCAACATTTTTATATCAATAAATTGGTGCAACTGGAATATTTGAAACAAAGAGGCTTTGCCAATCGAGGATTTACGTATCAGATAGCGTACTGGGACAATATGCAAGGCATAAGGACGAGGATCAAAGACAGTCTTAATACACAATTACAAAATCTTTAAATATAGAGAACACCCTCTGGTGTTCGGTATCGACCGAACGCCAGACCGAACACCAGGGTATCGATAAACAGGGCGTTTTATGTCAAAAAAGGGCTGGTGTTCGGTGTTCGCAAAAAAGGAACAAGGGGGTATAAAAAAATATGAATTGGCTTAAGGTAAAATATTATCAAGAACAGATAGAAAAATACAAAAATCATCTGAATACTCTGGGATATAATGCACATGGTGTAAGAATCAAATGCAATCAATTGGCAGAATTCTTCGAACAACAACAGATACGAGGGATAGAACAAGTTGAAGAAATCACAGAGGAAAACATAAGGACATATTACAACTACATATGTAATAGGCCCAATAAGCGAAATGGATCTATACTTAATCCAAAAACCATTCATGAATACATGAGTGTTGTAGAATCCTATTTTAATATGCGGCTTCAATATGGAGAGATAGAAATAAATCCAGTAAGCACCATTAAAATACCCTATCCCAAACATAAGACAGATCGAGCGATATTGAGTCAGTCGGAAATTATAGAATTATATACCCATACCGAAAGTTTATTAGAGCGGGCGATATTAAGTTTAGCTTATGGGTGTGGACTAAGAGTATCCGAAATGGTACAATGTAATATGGATGACATCAAGATCAAAGAGGGTGTTCTAATAGTACCTAGAGGTAAGAATAATAAACGCAGAGTAATGCCATTATCGCCAGGAGTTATCAAGGATCTCGATGATTATTTAAATGAAGTTAGAATCTATGAGAACACGAAAGAGAGTCAAAGTTTTATACTCAATCAGAGAGGTAGAAGAATGCAAAAAGACACCTATAATAGGATTCTAAAAATGATCATCCACAGAACAGCAAATGAGCGAATTAAAAACAAAACAATCAGCATACACAATCTTAGGCACAGCATAGCAAGTCATTTATTAGAAGGAGGAATGCCATTACAACAAGTGAGACAGTTTTTAGGACATGATCAGATGGAGACTACAGAAATATATACGCATATCCAACAAAGGCAAATCAAAAAAATGATCGACGATATATGATAAAAATACTAGAATATTTAAATGAACATTACAGCGCATCATCAACAAAAGGCTATGAGAATATGATTAATAAATATAGGGCGTATATGCAAAGTAAAGCTCAAAGAGCGAACTATCATGACATAATGGGATATGTGAGTTATCTAAGAAAGAGTAATCTTCATCCAAAGAGTTTGCGAAATCACCTTTTTGCTATAAAAATATACTATCGGTACTTAGTAGAAATGGAAGTCAGAAAAGATCATCCATGTGAGAAGTTATATCTACGAGATCAAATCAACCGAAGCATAGAGATAGAGAATTTATACACTACAGAACAATTAGAAAACTTATTAAAAGAACATCGATCCAATGATAAAAAGAATCAAACCAGAGATGAGATCATCATTGGATTATTAATCTATCAGGCATTAACGGTGAGGGAACTGGTGAATCTAAAAATCACCGATATAAATCTCATAGAAGCCAATGTACATATAGGCGGAAGCAAAAAGAATAATGCAAGGACATTGGCTTTAAAAGCAAATCAAATATTGTTGATCAGTGATTATATCAGAGAACATCAGGAACAAATATATTTATTCGAAAATAAAAAAGGACAAGCATCATCACCAGGACAAATCAATCGCATCATCAATTACAAAAAAAATAAAAGAGAAAAACTACTTCCCATAAAAATACGTCAAAGCGTTATCGCCAATTATCTGAAACAGAATAATGATATCCGAGTAGTTCAGGTATTTGCAGGACATAAGCGAAGTGGCAGTACGGAAGAATATAAGCAAAGTGGATTAGAGGAATTGAAAGTTAGTATTAGCAAAATACATCCCCTTCAATAGGCGGGAAGGTGTTACAATAGGCAAAAATATAATATCAAACCATTATCTTTGTAAATTGAAAATAATATGACAAAAAAACCAAGCATTCCAGATAGAATAGTTGAAAGTAAGATCTTACTGATAAGAGGGAAAAAAGTAATGATCGATAAAGACATTGCAGAATTATATGGAGTAACAACAAAGAGGTTGAATGAACAAGTAAAGAGAAATCATACACGCTTCCCTGAAGATTTTATGTTTCAATTAACAGGTATTGAGAAATCAGAGGTAGTCGCAAATTGCGACCACCTCAATAATTTAAAATATTCTCCAAATTTACCTTATGCATTTACAGAATACGGTGTTGTAATGCTTGCAAGTGTCCTCAACAGTGAACGAGCTATTGAAGTAAACATACAAATCGTAAGAGTTTTTACAAGATTAAGAGAAATGGTTCTGACTCACAAGGATATCCTATTAAAATTAGAGCAATTAGAAAAGCAAGTTGTAAATAACAGTGGTGATATTCAAATTATATTTACTGCATTAAATGAGCTACTAGAACAACCGAATCCACCAAGAAAACAAATCGGCTTTAAACCAGATGACGTATAAAAAACATCTCGTCTTCGCAAAGAAGCAGAACTGTCTGCAAAAAGAAGAACCACGATTAAAAAGCAGGTTAAGCGGCGTGGCGGTGGGACAGTCTTCGGCATATATCGCGCCATACTCTCCTTGCGTCGAGTAACAGACACTCCTGATTACAGGAGCGTCTTTGTCACGCTATATGCAGTCAGACTGAGCACCGCCACACGGCTGCTTTCCTGTCTCTTGTACACTATTCAATTCTTCATAGAGTACAAGATCCATCGCAGCCTGAATCGTTTCGGGCGGCCTGCTGGCCGCTGGGCTCGTATCGTCAATATAATAAGATTTTATAGTTTTAAAGGCATTGTATTGACGATCCGCACGGAAGCCGCCTGTAGTCTCAGCACTGTCCATCGCACAAGATCCATGCAATGCTGAGGCTACATTCTTAAGCTTCCTGTTCGCCCTGCGGCACCGCCAGTCCAGCCGCCGTACCCATAATAAAATGCAGTACATAAATATCAAAGAGTAGTTAAAACCTCAAATAGCTTAATGATCTCTTGAGCAAAGCTAGCTGCCAACCCACAGCTTTGTAAAGGTCAAGCCCTTCGGGTTTTGGAAGAAAATTTTTGCTCACACACAAAATCAACACACTAAAATTTTTCTTCCGAAAACCTTGACAAAGCAAGACCTCGCGCCGCTTTAGATTGCTTAAGAGATCATTAAGCTTGAAATGTATCCTTCTCAAAAAAAACGTAGAACCACAATAAAAAGAGCTAAACTTTTTTTTTCAATTGAAAAGGCCGTCAGGAATTGAAAAATCAAAAGTAATTGCGAAATCCCTACTGATTCTTTACTATATACTTTGGTAATCGGGGAAGGAATCGAACCCGGAAAGTATCTCAACTAATCAACTTCAATTAATAGTTCAATTGAAAGAAAAAAGGTCATATATTTGTAGAAGGGATGTAAAGACATCCTAGAGGTTAGAAAAAAAGTGTACAGATGTGGTATGGGGTCGATCCA
>DAOLZR010000032.1:0-6018 GCA_035426405.1 Minisyncoccota bacterium
GCGCTTACTATCGGTGCGGCATTGATTCTTGCAACAATTGTTGGTGGAATCTTTTACGCAACAAAAAGCACAACAGGAAAAGATATTTTAACCGTTACTGGTTCGTCTCGAACAGAGGTAACTGCCGATAGTGTGTTATGGCGCACAGCAATTACTCGTAATGTTGGTTATGCTGGACTAAAAGCAGGATACACACAAATGGCGACGGATTTAACAGAAGTAAAAAACTTCTTGAAAGCAAATAATATTCCAGATGAGGCAATTACTGCACAACCGATTATGATGAATGAAGATTGGAGTAATAACGGTCCTGTAGCTCAGGAGTCAAAACGATACACACTAACACAATCTATTGAAATCAAATCTGCAGATGTAAACGGAGTTACAGCTCTTGCACAGAAATCCGGAGACTTAATCAACAAAGGTGTATTATTCCAGTCACAAGGTTTGGAATACTACTACACAAAATTAGCAGAACTTCGTGTATCAATGTTAGGTGATGCAGTAAAAGATGCAAAAGAACGAGCTCAACAAATGGCGAAAGCCGGCGGACAGCGTGTTGGGTCATTACAATCTGCAAGTTCAGGTGTAGTTCAAGTATTGTCTCGTGGATCAGTAGAAGTATCTGATTACGGATCATATGACACCAGTAAAATCGAGAAAGATGTCATGGTTACAGTTCGTGCGACATTTGGAGTGAAATAGATCATAAAAACCACTTTCGAGTGGTTTTTATTTACAAGTTTATAAATATGTGATACTTTGCAGGCAATAAAAATAAAATAAATGAACAGAAGATTTATTCAACCGCCAGAATGGCACAGACAAAAAGCTGTTTGGACAGCATGGCCTTATTTAGAAAATGAATGGCCGTACATTACACAATCGCAGAAAGAATTTATTAAATTTTGCGAAATGATTTCAAGATTTGGTAAGCAAGATTTGCATATAGCATTTCCGTCACAATCAATTTTTTCAGAAGTACAAAGTAGTTTTGATGGAGTAATATTTACGCCACATATTATGAAGTATGCAGATTCTTGGTTTAGAGATACCGGGCCAATCTTTGTAACCGATAAAGACGGATATCCTTTTAGTCTTTGTTTTGGGTTTAACGGCTGGGGAAATAAATATGTTATGCCAGGCGATACAGAAGTTGCAAAAACCATTGCGGCGAAAGTTGGATACCCAAGAGTAATCATTCCAATGATTTTGGAAGGTGGATCAATTGATGTTGATGGCAAAGGCACAGGTCTTAGTACGAAACAATGCTTGCTAAATCCAAACAGGAATCCTGAAAAAACTCAGGAAGAAATTGAAAGATTAGTAATGAATGCGTATGGTTTATCTAAGTTAATTTGGATAAACGAAGGTTTGTTGAATGATCATACAGATGGTCATATTGATAATATTGCAAGATTCGTTGCCCCAGGAAAAGTTATGGTAATGGAACCATCTGGAAATGATGATCCAAACGCAGAAGTTTACCAGCGAATTATTACAACACTGGAAAACGAAACTGATGCTAAAGGTAGAAAGTTGGAAGTAATAAAAATTCCTTCACCTGGAAAAATTATTATTGATGACCAGATTATGCCGGCAAGCTTCCTTAACTTTGTGATTACAAACGGCGCAGTAATTATTCCGACTTACGATTCCAGATATGCTGAAAAAGCTGTTAAGAAAATAGGAAACTATTTTCCTGGAAGAGTAGCAATAGGTCTTTCGTCACATTACATTTTGACTGGCGGCGGTAGTTTTCACTGCATTACACAACAAGAACCATTATTTCAAATCTAAAAACTTAAAAACATTTTGTAAAACACCTTGAATCTTTATATGAATCAAGGTGTTTTCTCTTGACCTGAATCGTAACTTCTGCTATTATAGGCTTCGTCTCTTTACCTGTGTCGTACAGGGAAAATAGGGCAGCAGAAAGTGATCCATATGACGATTCGTGCTGAAAATACAATGTATTTTCCTCACAAATTATTATATGTGATATCTCTCTGTTTTTATAAAAATAGTTTTTAAACATACACAAATTATGGCAAAAACATCAGTCATTGCACGAAATCAAAAGCGTGCACGACTTATCACAAAGTTTGCTGCAAAGCGAGCAGAACTGAAAGCAAAAGGAGACTGGGAAGGCTTACAAGCTCTACCTAAAAACTCTTCGCCTGTTCGATACAAAAATCGATGTGGCATTACCGGTCGGTCAAAAGGATATCTACGAGACTTTGGATTGTCACGTATTAAATTCCGCGAATTAGCTAACGAAGGAAAAGTTCCAGGTGTACGAAAGTCATCTTGGTAATCAAATTATATGGACAAAACATCAAACATGTTGATCTCTCTTAAAAACGGAGGTAACGGAGGAAAAGAATTCGCGACTATGCCATACTCAAAGTTTTTGGCATCAATCGCAAAAACATTATTTGACGCAGGTTACATCGCTTCATACAGTAAAAAAACAGCTAAAGGTCACAATGTATTGGAATTAGGTATTGCCTATGTAGGTGATCGTCCACGCATTAATGATGTAAAGCGAATTTCAAAACTGTCACGACGAATGTACTTGAGTTCAAAAGATATTCATACTGTGAAAAACGGTCATGGAATTTTGGTTCTGTCGACACCAAAAGGAATTTTAACAGGAGATCAAGCAAAGAATGAACATGTCGGTGGCGAAGTTCTCTTTGAAATCTGGTAATTATATGTCACGACTTGCAAAAAAACCAATTGAATTGCCAGCAGGAGTTACGGCATCAATGGATCACAAAACGCTGACCATCACTGGTCCAAAAGGATCTCTTTCAAAAGATTTTCGTTCTGAAATTTCTATTAAATTAGGAGATTCTACAATCGAAGTTACTTTGAAAGGAACTGATGTGTTCGCACGAAGTTTGCTTGGAACATATGCATCTCATATTAAAAACATGATTGCAGGTGTTACAGAAGGCTACGAAAAGAAATTAATTCTGGAAGGAGTTGGTTTCAAATCAGCTGTATCAGGAAATATTCTTGATTTAGCTCTTGGTTTTTCTCATCCAGTTAAAGTTGAAATTCCAGCAGGAATTACAGCAACTGCTGATAAAAACATTATTACTATTACAGGAATTGATAAAGAAACAGTCGGTCAATTTTCTGCACACGTTCGATCATTGAAAAAACCTGAACCTTACAAAGGTAAAGGATTCCGTTATGACGGAGAAGTGATTCGTCGAAAGCAAGGTAAAAAATCTGCATAATAATTTAGAGTTACGCACTTTCAAAATTGATTGGTCGCATCCTGCGGAACGCAAGCGCCCTCACGCCAAGTACCATTTGAAATTTGTATTATGTATTGTCATACCGGACTCGATCCGGTATCCAGTGCATTCTGCATTTCCAACCAGTACTTGTCTGCGGGTTCGGTCCTCGAATGCTCCCAATTCAATTTTCTCAAGTGCAGGCTCTATACTTCATCATTATGAAAACATTAAACAACTACAACCTTGCAAAACGAAAGCGTTTGCATAAAAAAATCCGTACACGAGTTGTTGGATCTGAAGCACGACCTCGATTGTCAGTGTTCCGATCAAACAAATTCATCTACGCTCAAATCATTGATGATAATACAGGAAAAACTCTTGTATCAGTTAGTGATATCAAGGCAGCTACTGGAAACAAGGTTGATCGAGCTCGATCAATGGGTGAACAAATTGCTGAACTTGCAAAAAAATCAGGTATTACTGCGGTAGTATTTGATCGAGGAGGATTCCGATATACAGGTCGAATTGCAGCATTAGCAGACGGAGCCCGTGAAAAGGGTCTTCAATTCTAATTATATTATTTATGGAAGATACAACAAAAACTACAGAAAATACTGAAACAACTGCAACTCAAACTACAGCTACGCCAACAGCTGCACGACCATCAACAGGGGCAGCGCCTCGAACTGGTGGATATGCACCTCGAACTGGTGGATATCGTGGAAACTCACCTCGAAAACCAGGTGAAACAGGAGCAGCAGGTGGAGCGCGTGGAGGATTCGGCGCACGGCGTCCAGGTGGACGAACAGGCGGCGGACGACCTGATCGCGGTGAACGACCAAAACCAGAATTTGATCAAAAAATGCTTGAAATCCGACGAGTAACTCGTGTAGTTGCCGGAGGACGACGATTCTCTTTCTCTGTAACATTAGTTGCAGGTGATCGAAAAGGACGCGTAGGTGTCGGAATCGGAAAAGCTACTGATACAACTTTGGCTATCAATAAAGCATTCAACGATGCGAAACGAAACATGATCAAAGTGAAAACTACTGAGACTGGATCAATTCCTCACGATGTAACTGCTAAATATAATTCAGGAGAAGTATTTCTTATGCCAAACAAATCACGAGGAGTTGTAGTAGGTTCTGCTATGCGAAATGTGATTGAATTTGCAGGAATTACAGATATCACAGGTCGAGTTCTCTCTGGTTCAAAAAACAAACTTAACATTGCGCGCGCTACAATCAAGGCACTGACACACTTTGCCATGCCAAAAGCGGCTCGCACAGAATAATATGTTACATACTATCAAACGAGAACATCCGAATAAAACACAAAAGCGAGTAGGTCGCGGACAATCATCTGGAAAAGGTAAAACTGCCGGACGAGGTACAAAGGGTCAAAAGGCTCGAGGTAACACAAAGATCCGACCTATGATGCGTGATATTATCAAGAAGATTCCAAAACGACGAGGTTACGGTAAAAACCGATCTCGTGGAACATATGTGAAGGCTGAATTTGCAATCATAAATGTAAGTTCACTTGTTGGGATGACACTTGTTAATCCACAAACATTAGTTACGGCTGATTTGATATCACCACGACTTGCAAAAAATGGTGTTAAAATTTTAGGATCAGGAAACATCTCAAATGCTGTTACTGTTTCGAACTGTGACGTTTCTGAATCTGCTCGAACAAAAATCGTGGCAGCCGGCGGAACTGTTGCATAAACCAAATCATGCGTAGAGGATAGTATAGATTCTCGAAAACAATATTTCCTCTTTTTATCTCCTGCGTAACCGCAAGCATCCCTCACGCAATTAACATTGCTGCGGGCTCGTACTCGGAAATAAAAAGAGGAAATTTGTTTACCAGAAAGATTTCTTGAACAATAGTTCCAGAAAAGGTATACTTATTGCCACGCATGTTTGCGATTATCTATGATTGAAACATTTTTGAAAAAAGTGAAAATTATCTTTACTGACCGTGCGATTCTATCGCGCATAGGTTTTGTGCTTGTAATGTTTGTAGTATTTCGATTACTTGGTTCAATTCCATTACCTGGAATTGATACTGTTCAGTTGTCACGATTTCTTGCAAACAACCAGTTCTTTGCATTCCTATCATTGTTTTCAGGAGGTGGTCTTACACAATTGTCATTAATTGCATTGGGTGTTGGTCCGTATATTACGGCATCAATTATCATGCAGTTGCTAACAGTTTTGGTGCCAAGTATTAAATCGATGTATCACGAAGAAGGGGAAGCAGGACGAAAGAAGTTCAATCAATACTCACGATTTTTGTCAGTATTGATGGCATTTATCCAAGGTATTGGTTTGATTGCTTTGCTTTCAAGTCAAGGAGTACTATTGTTACCAACATTGTTTAGTAAAGCATTGTTCGTATTGTCAGTAGTAGCAGGTGCGATGTTGGTTATGTGGATCGGAGAACTTATTTCAGAGTTCGGAATCGGAAACGGAATTTCTATGATTGTATTTGCAGGTATTGTTTCATCACTACCTTCAAGTCTTTCACAAGGAGCGTTTTCATACGACGGATCTCAATTGCCATTATATATTGCAATTCTGGCTATTCTGTTTTTGATGATCTTTATTTCGGTAATTATCACAGAAGCAGAACGACCTATTCCAGTTCATTATGCAAAACAGGTTCGCGCAGGATATCAAACTGCAGGAACGGATAGTTATATTCCATTGCGTATTGCGCAAGCCGGAGTTATGCCAATCATTTTTGCAGGTTCAAT
>DAOLZR010000033.1:0-5807 GCA_035426405.1 Minisyncoccota bacterium
TATTGTACGACATTCATATATAATTCCCTTATATATACTGGATAGGATATGCACGGTTCTGGATCACTCCTCTCTTCTATCAAGTTTAAACACATGATAAGGTAGCTTATGATGATCTAGTTTAAGTTCTTTATACAGTCATCATATTTTTCAACCTGAGCATTATATTCGGCTGATAACTGTTGGAATGTGACTACAAGACTATTGTAACTTTGAATTGTTATGTTATACATCCCTATCAAGTCGTCCAGGTCCTGTGCAGATATCATATTATTCTGAGTATTCATATCTGCCTCCATCTTTGTTGCATTTTTCTTTGCAATCGTTGCATCCTCTTGAATTGATTGCAGCTTGCTTAGCATGGCTTGTGATACTGACGGGCAGACATTTTTAGGAATTCCAAAGTGCTGAACAATGATAATTACGGTATCACCATTCATCTTTGAAGTTTGAACTGATGCACCTATTTCACGATAATTTGGGAACAAGATATTTGCTCTGTGGTCTGGACTATTCATCCATGCATCAACTACTTGCTTTGCAGTTTTAAACTCTCCTATCGCAAGATTTTCACTTATACGAATGAATGAATATTGTTCATTCTCGATAAAATATGCAAAGGATTTTTCTGAATCAACAGGCGATGTGTGTGCAAAATATTGATTTGCAAACATATCACGACTTTTCGAATTTGCAGAACGAGTAAGCTTTGCGTTAAATTTTAAATTTACTAGTCCCCTTTTTGTTCGCTCTAAATTTGTAAAGTATAAAATATTGTCGGAATTTAAAACTGTACGATCCGTTGTCTTTTGTTCAATAATAGGTTCTTCTTTTACTGTATCATCGCTAGACTGATTAGTGTGCTTCCCAGAAAATAACTTAGAAGATAATAGTTGTAATCGAGTGTTAAAATCTGTTAACTGATTCTTGATCCTTGAATAAGTAACATCATTAGAAAATGCTGAGGAAAAATTTACACCTTCAAAGACATGGTACTTCATGAGTCCCAGTCCAGCGACAAGTATAATTAAATAAATAATGTTTCGAATCATATAGTATTACTTACATGTATCTGTTCGTTTATATCCTTTATCCTGAGCATCCTGTTCAGTCACAAAATATATCCTGTTTTCTTCTTTGATTCGAGAAATTCCACCACAACCTGCGGGATAATAATATGTTCCAGATTTTGAGGCAACAAAATTCTTGATATCTGTAATAGTTATAGTAGCAGAATTAGCCTGTATTGGCTCTACTGGTTCTGCGACCGCGTAGTCAGCAGCGTTTTGTATTGTTTGGTTTTTATAACGCATTGCCAGTGGAAGTGGTTTTTCGGGAATTTGAAAAATAGGCTGATTACCCTTATTAGAAATAGAATACTGGGTCATAATCCCCAGTCCAAAAGCGATAACCATACAGGAAATCAAGTACAGTGCACGAAATACAGCAGGTATTTTAATAAATGTGATTAGTTTTTGCTCCATAAAATATAGCCAATTGCCCTCTTGATTATTTTTCACCTTTGGGTTATACTAGTGATTATAGCATATAATTAATTATTCGTAATCATTTTTAAGCACTATGGCAACAAGAAAAGCGGGTGGTTCCGCAAAAAACCTAACAGATTCAAATCCAAAGTATTTGGGAACCAAATTGTATGATGGTGAGTATGCACAAACAGGTGCAATTATCGTCCGACAACGAGGAACTCGAATCTTGGCTGGAAAAAATGTTGCAGTTGGAAAAGATCATACATTGTTCGCAGTACAACCAGGAAAAGTTAAGTTTTCTACAAAGCGACAAACAAAATTTGATGGTACTATCACCAACAAAAAAGTTGCTAATGTAGTAACTCTGTAATTCAATTTTGAATCAATCAAAAAACCAGACATTTGTCTGGTTTTTTGATTGATTATTTATACGAACACTTTGTAAATAATTGAATTATCTTTAGTTCCGATTCGTACTTCAGACTCACCAAATTCTTTTATGGGTTTATCATAATTAAGAATCATATTCTTTGAAATAAAAATTTCATGTTGATCTTTTATAGCGTTACAAATTTCTTGTGCAGTTACCGCACTATATAAATGACCTCGAGAATGCGGATGATTACTAATTCTAATTGACTTGGTATTTCCTAGCGCTCTTAATGTCTCTGCAAGTTTTATATCTTCAAGTGTTTTTATCTCTTTATTTTTCTCTTGTTCTGCTTGTAATTTTTCAACAACAGTTTCATCTGCGCGGACAGCGTAACCCTGTGCAATTAAAAAGTTTGTTGCGTATCCATCAGGTACTTCCTTTATCTCGCCAACTTTCCCCTTCCCTTTGACTGATTTTTGAAATAAAACTCTCATATCTAATTCTTGGTTATTTCTTGTAATGTAATAGCTCTAAAGCTTTATCTAGAATAGGATCAGTATTTTTTTCTGTAGCTTTTTCTGAAACGACATGTTCGGGTTTGATACCCTTTTCTGAAATCGATACCCCGTTTGGTGTAAACCATTTAGCAACAGTTATTTTTACTGACGACCCATCATCTAATGGAATAAGCTCTTGAACAGATCCTTTTCCAAATGTTTGAGTCCCTACAATAGTTCCTAGGCCATGTTCAGATAGTGCACCAGCAAGAATTTCTGATGCCGATGCAGAACCATTATTCACAAGGACTACGATCTTTAAACCACTTGGTAATGAAATATCACCACCATGACTACGATAGACTAATTCTGGTTTATCATTCCCCTGGTCCTCACGGACGATTATTTTTCCTTGTGGAATGAAGTAACTTCCAATATCAACCGCTGCATCTAAATATCCACCTGGGTTATTTCGCAAATCAATAACAAGTTTTTTCAACTGTGAATCAGAAAATTTCTGTAGTGCCTCTGCAAATAGTTTTGTTGAATTCTCGGAGAAACTATACAGACTTATTGTAAATACATCACCCTGAACCTTTGTGTCTATGACAGGCAATGGAATAGTTGCTCGAGTGATTGAGATATCCATAAATTCAGTTTTCCCTTTTCGTGCAATAGTTAGCGTAACAATTGTTCCCGCGTTTCCCCTTATTGTATTAATAGCTTCTTCTGTTGATACATTTTCCGTTGTCACACCATTAATCTTTACGATAATATCACCTGCTAATATACCAGCCTTTTCTGCTGGAGACCCTTTTAAAGGGCTCACAACAGTCAATAAACCATCTTTCATACCTACTTCCATACCAACCCCACTGAATTCCCCTTTCACCTCATCAGCAAACATTTTAGCCTCCTTTGGTGGGAAAAACATGGTATACGGATCATTAAATGAATCTACCATTCCAGAGATTGCTCCGTACAGGCGATCATTATCTGCTGGAATTTTTTCCTTGAATGGATATTTTTCATTTAATAATTTCCACACATTCCAGAATTGGTTTAAATCTTTGTTTTCTGAAATGGATATTGAACTATCTGCTGGGACCATTTGTCCAGCGGTAGAAAGTTTGCCTATAAAAATTCCACCAATAAAAATCGCGATAACAAGCACGAACCGTATTGTTTTTGAGATTAAATTTTTTCGATCTTCTGGTTTCATAATTAAGATGTAAATAATTGATAATAATTTATTCTTTATCGTAAGCATCCGTAGTATAGCTATTTGCAGGATCCCACACCATATAACTGGTAATTCCCTGTTCATCGAGTGCGCGGATTTGATCACGAACCATCGTTGCTGTATATTTTGCTCCCATATCAAAATCTTGGATCCAAGGACGGAAATGCGAAGCATCAAGACCAAGTGCAGTAGCTCGCTCAACACCTTTTTTCATAGCAATAGTGACTACTGTGTATGGATGTTCTGCAGGATTTTTTAAATTACTATAATTTGGTGGATAATGCGATGGGTAAATCATTGGAGAGATATAATCAAAATACGGCAATGCTTTCTCGAGTATTTGCCCAATACCCATATCATCAACCGCTTCTGTTGTTAATCCGAATAAGTCTGCTGATGTTGGAATACCTGCTGCAGTCATTTTCTCGTGTAAATACTTAAAGAAAGATTCAAGTGCATCTGCCTTTGTTTCAGAGGCAATGGGATATGCGATATCTCTTATGTTTCCGTCGGACGGAAACCGAATGTAGTCAAAATTTATCTCGTCAAAACCTTTATCGTACGATGCTTGTGCCAATCTAACAATATAATCCCATACATGTTCGTTTGTTGGATCAAGGAATGATAATCCTTTTTTATCTTTCCAAACTGAATCTGTTGATTTAGTTTTAATTGCCCAGTCAGGTTTAATATTTGTAAGAAAAGGATCTTGGAATGTTGATATGCGTCCAATTACATAAATGTTTTTATCATGTAGTGTTTGAATTAAATCAGACACATTCTTAATTAAATCTCGAGGTGATCCGGTTTCAGATATTACTTGGTCGTCTACTAAAAATGAAACACGACCAGTAGCATCCTTGATATCAATAATAACTGCATTGATGTTTGTTGTATCAACCAGGTTGATAATTTTATCACGCATACTAGGAGTACTAGCTACCCATGCTGACATATATAATGCTCGGACAGAATCAGGAGTTTTTATATGAGGCACTTTTATTGGTTCTAACAGCGCAGAATCTTTAGTAATTGGATCAACAATCACTTCGTTTATAATCTGGTTCTCTGTGTTAGGTACTTGTTTAACATTTTGAGCTGAATTTTTTTCTGCAAGTACTGTGCCGACAATAAACAACCCGATAATCAGAGTACCCAGCGTGCCTATTAACCAAAATACCTTTTTATCCATGTGTTGATCGTTATAAAATTATAAAGTATCACGAAGTTTCTTCATCTCGTGTCGTGTTGTCATGTTTGCTTCTTCTACAATATCCTCTGCTAAATCATTAGCAATTTCGTGAATCAATTCTTCTTGATTCGCAGTAAATTGATTCCGCACAGCTTTCTCGGCACGGATTCGTGTAATTGCCATTGCAATTAAAAAGAGCGCTGGAATTACTAAAAGAAACTTTTTTAATCCAGAAGGGATACCTAACAATGGGATAATAAAAAACCAAATTCCAAGAAAAAGTAGCATTTTTGCGTGTTTCATATGCAGTGAGTATATCATAAATACTTAAAAAGGTGAAAATGCACGGAGTGCATTTTCACCTTTAAATATACTACTTTCGTGGTCCTATCATGATAACAAATTCACCTCGAACTCGATCTTGGTTTTGCACATAGTAGTCATATATCTCGCTCACTGTTCCCTTTTTGAACTCCTCGAACATCTTTGTGATTTCGCGGGCTACAACTATTTGACGATCTGGAATTATTAAAGCCAATGATTCCAGGGTTTTCAAAAATCGGTGAACAGACTCGTAGAATATAACAGTTACTTCTGTATCGCGGATATCTTTAAAGAATGTTTCGCGTCCCTTTTTATGTGGTACGAATCCTTTCCATGAAAACTCATGAGCCGGAAGTCCTGATGCTGATAACGCAGAGATAAGTGCGCTTGCACCAGGAATTGGTGAAACAATGATTTCATCGCCAAATTCTTTTCTTAATTCTGCAACAAGCATAACACCAGGATCAGAAATACACGGTGTTCCTGCGTCAGATACTAGTGCCAATGATTTACCTTCACGGATTAAATCCTTAATTTCTGAGACTTTAGCAAGTCCTGAATGCGTATGAAAACTAAGTGTTCTATTTTTAATTTCGTAATGATCAAGTAGTTTTTTTGTGGTCCGAGTATCTTCACATAATATACAGTCAACAGATTTCAAGATTTCAACCGCACGAAATGTCATATC
>DAOLZR010000034.1:0-3165 GCA_035426405.1 Minisyncoccota bacterium
GCAAGTAAAGTTTCCGACCTGTTTTACTCCGGGTCCGTTACTGCATTGATTGATTTATTCCCAAGCAAAGACATCGGAATACTTGAAAAAGATATAATTGAATTATTTGATGCAAACAAAAATAAAAATTTGCGAACTGTGTTCAAAGATCTTGTTCCGACTGGAACTGGATCAGTTCTTGAAACGCATTTTCCGGAAATGGATTTCACGAAAAAAGTTCACAGTGTGACAAAGGATGAACGAAAAAACATTGTCAGATTACTGAAAGCACTGCCTGTAAGTATTACAGGACTGATGGGGTTTGATCGAGCAGTTGTTGCAGATGGCGGCATTCACTTATCTGAAGTTGATACAAAAACAATGCGATCAAAAAAGATTTCAAATCTATATATTACAGGCGACCTGTTAGATATCAATCGCCCGTCAGGTGGATATGGATTACAGTTATGTTGGACGACTGGATATGTTGCAGGAATATCTGCGTAAATTAAAACCGCCACGTCAGGCGGTTTTAATGTTTTATTCGAATATTTCTTTTGAAAGTTCAATAAGACTAATCCTTTAGGCCGGCCGGGTACAATAGTGCACGCTGTCCAATATTGTTAGGTGCATCAGTCTGCGCAGAGTAATGCGTCCCGACAGTCATGCGTTGCCATACGGCTTGTCCCGCTAAAGGTAATCACAGTCTGACATAGTCTCCTAAAATAATTATAAATTTTCCACAGATATATTATTAATTTCCTATAAGGATACTAGTACAAAAAATATATGTGATATAATACCTGTATTACAAGCTTAATTCATTTCAAACAGGTATGGCAAAAGGAAAAGATGCGCGTAAAGAGGTGAAAAAACCTAAAAAAGATAAGAAGAAATAAAGTAAAAAGCACTGTACAGTGCTTTTTACTTTATTTCTTCATAATATCATTAACTGCTTTTCCAACTGATAGTCCCATAACAAGACTGACAACAAATAGAACTACAAAGATAAAGAATAGTATTTTTGCGATCGAAGCAGCTCCTGCTGCAATTCCACCGAATCCAAATACTGCTGCAAGGATTGCGACAATAAAGAATATAAGGCTCCATCGTAACATATAATTAATTGAATTAATTTCTGATAAATTCGGCCATATACAGTATACGCTTATTTAGTGTAAAAGTATTACTTTGACATTTATTAATATAAATGTATAGTATGTTTTAACTAAAAAAATTAATAACTAAAAAAATGCAAACTATGAAAAAGTACATCATCTTTTTTTTCCTTGGAGCGTTATGCGCACTTACTTCACTTTTCATTCCAGGCTTTAATATTGGCATGCTGTTTTGTTTTGCTGCCATATGTTTTCTTTTTGGCAGATCTATGTCACTAAAAGAACCAAAAGTACACAAGAAACCTCATGAAGCTATTGATCGGTCAGAAAAAGAAAGAGCCGATGGGTCATTAGTGACAATTATATCAGCTTTAGCAGTTCTCATCTTTTGGTGTGTCGCCTTAAAAACATCCTTTTTCATTTGGAAAGTTCTTGCGAAAGGGGATTACGAACAACCTCTTTATGCTATCGCTACTATCATCATAATGATAGCACCGTGCATAGTAGGTTATTATTCAACAAAAATAATTAAAAAACTAAAATCGGTTAATGTGCAGATGCGCATCGATTAAAAACTGAAAATCCTTGAAAAACCATGCAATATTATGAAAATAATGCATGGTTTTTTTGTGTTTACATATCCGTGCTATACTGCTGACACTATATGGATTTTTTCATTCACTCATTACAACAATGGATTGCGGCGGCTGGTGGATTTGGCGTATTCGGCGCATCTATTGTAGAAGAAGTTGTTTCCTTGATTCCATCATCAATGGTCCAAATGGCTGCTGGTATTTTTATTATGAACGGCGATCCAGTAAATGCCTTATCAATTCTTAAATTAATTTTTCAAATATCAATTCCTGCAGCGCTTGGTGTAACTATTGGATCGTTGCCGTATGTGTGGCTTGCGCGTAAGTTTGGAATAAAAATGATTGATCGATGGGGAAAATGGATAGGTGTGTCAGTTGCTGATATTCGAGAATTGGAAGAAAAACTCGCAAAGACATCATGGGATGATGTTGCATTCGTTGCGATGCGTGCATTTCCTGTTATCCCTTCAGTTGCACTTGCGGTATATGGAGGAATGATTGAGATGTCGTGGTGGCGTTACATGACTCTATCATTTATAGGTGTCTTTATTCGAGCAACCGGACTTGGGATTGTAGGATGGCTATTTGGAAATACTATTGATTCCGTGTCATCGAATGTTGGACGATTGGAAAATATTGGATTAGTTGTAATTGGAATTTTTATACTATCGCTTATGTGGTTTATAAAACGACGAAAAAAGCAGAAAATTAAAGCATCAAAAGTGGCTGAATAGCTCTGTACAAATAGCTTTAATATGGTATACTATATGTAATAAAATATAAATAGTGAAACAGATACTATTCTGGTTGGTACTGGCTTTGGTAAGTCACTCCGCCAGCGCTCAAAATGGGCGTTACCGCAACGGCTGGATGCAGTCCTTTGGATTGTTTAACAGTTACAATTATGGATACGGATCAAATTTTGGTACTACGCAGTGGTATAGTCAAAATGAGATTTCGGAATTAAACAACAACGGTTTTAATAATGTTGTCGGTTTAAACAATTTTTACGGGTTTCAGGGTGGCGATATAAAAACCAACCTAAAATTATTCGGAATTAATCTACTGAGAAATGAATTACCACAATTGATCAATGTTCTTGTCTCGTCACGGTATCGCGACTACGACAGAAATATTGAATATTTGGATAATGGCTACAATGTTACATTTTTTGATGAGCTAAATAGTCCGCATGTTGAATATTTCCAATTTGAATAATTTGATTCCGGAAGAAATTTAAAAGCTGTTTGGTTATAAACCGAATAGCTTTTTTTGTTTAATTTGATATGATTGTGTCGTATGAAAAAACCACTGGTACATGTTAAGAAATCAAAGGCAGGAATGGGACTGTTCGCAGGACAAGATATTCCAAAAGATACAAAAATTATTGAATACATTGGCGAGAAAATCACGGATGCAGAAGCGCAAAAACGCGGCGGTCAGTATTTGTTCGAGATTAATTCAAAATGGACGAT
>DAOLZR010000034.1:3265-5602 GCA_035426405.1 Minisyncoccota bacterium
AAATCACCAAAACTAGACTTTTGCGGTATTTTCTGCTATATTCACACCATTATGAATTCAGTGATTACTTTTTTCAAAGGTGTTGGCTCAGAAGCAAAAAAAACAACCTGGTTGTCACCAACCGAGGCATTAGGACACACAGCAATTGTAGTGGTTCTTTCAGTAGCAGTTGGATTTTATTTGGGACTATTCGATGGAATTTTCAACAAAGTACTTCAAATGTTGATTGCTAAATAATCTTTTATTAACCTTTTTTAATTTTTCCTTGGTATGTCACGACAAGAAATGCAACAGGGTCGCAATTGGTACGCGATCCATACTTATGCAGGATACGAAAACGCAGTGATGCGTAATTTAAAGCAACGAGCTGAATCTTTAGGAATGACTGAAAAGATCTTCAATGTTGTTGTACCAACTGAAAAAGTGGTAAAAATTAAAGGTAACAAAAAAGTTGAAGTAGAAGATCGTATTTACCCAGGTTATGTATTAGTAGATATGATTGTAGATGACGATTCATGGTATGTAGTTCGAAACACTCCTCGTGTTACCGGATTCGTTGGATCAGGAACAACACCTGTTGCCGTTTCAGAAGAAGAGATTAATTTCTTGTTCTCACGAATGGAAGGCGCTGAAAAAGCAAAACACACTATTTTAGTTGCACCAGGTGAGATTGTGAATATTACAGACGGACCATTCAAAGATTTTGAAGGACGCGTTTCAGAAGTAGATCACGATCGAGGAAAAGTAAAAGTGATGGTTTCTATGTTCGGACGAGAAACATCAGTGGAATTGGACTTTGTTCAAGTAAAGAAGATATAACAATCACTCCTTTCTGGAGTGGTTTTTATTTATAAACTAGATATAATTATAGATATGAATAATCCATTTAAACTTGAAAAATTATTTCCTAAAAAAGAACAAATATTACCGAAAAACTTAATAATGGGATTGTTGGCATTACTTGGAAGTTCAACCATGGCTTTTTCTAAAGGAAACGAATCTGCCATGAAGATTGCTGAAAAACAGATTGAATCAATGGATGATAGTCATAGAAGAGATTTTGTAAAAAATATTTATTTACAAATTGATGGAGGTTTCCTACAAGATTCTACATACAGCGGCGCATCGACTGAAACAGAAGAAGACTGGATTAATGAGGTAGATTATGAAGCAGAAGGAAAGATTAAGACGCTAACTGTGAATAAAACTATAGCGAACTTTCCAGATAGCGATGACAGTCTTGGAATAACTAAACAACAACTCTCGGCTTTTGCTAACGATGCAAAAAGGTTGTTTATTGATCAATCTAAAAAATCAGAAAAAGCATTGTTTCCAGAATTAGACTCAGTAGATCTGGAAAATGGAATTAATGAGGTTAATGTTGATCTTACTTTTATAGATGCAGATGGAAATGGTAGTGCGGATGTTTTTCAGCTTGATATGGGGACTGAATTTTCATTCGCAATCGCACTCGCTGATAAAAAAGAATTGCAGGAAAAAGCACGAGAACTTGGAATTGGTAGAAAAGAGGCGTCAAAAAGAATTAATGAAACAATGAAAAGAATTCAGAGTGAAAATGGAATAGTGTTTTTAAACGATAAAAAACTTATTGATGAGATAAATAATAAATACGCGACATATATGAAGATGTTACGGGACGACATGCAGGAAAATGGAGATATTGAATAGTTTATTCACACACAGGAAATGCGCGGCCCCTACGGGGCCGCGCATTTCCTGTGTGGGTTTACATTTTCCGAAAAATCAGTAATATACATCTTGTTACGCTTTCAGTTTATTCTGAATAATCGCAAGGGCCGCTTCAATTGCTCTTGCAACAAATATTAAATTATATGGCAAAAAAGATAATGAAACAGCTTAAACTCCAGATTGTTGGAGGGAAAGCTACTCCTGCACCACCACTTGGACCGGTGCTTGGACAAACAGGTATTAACATTGGTGACTTTGTAAACCAGTTCAACACTGCTACAAAAGAGCAAATGGGTGAAATGACATCGGTAGCGATGACCATTTACGATGACCGAACTTTTGAATTTGTAATCAAGACTCCTCCGATGTCTGCAATGCTTAAAAAAGCAGCAGGAATCACAAGTGGTTCTGGAACAAATGCAAAGAAAAAAGCAGGTACTATTACACAAGCTCAACTGCGAGAAATTGCAGAGAAAAAGCTTCCTGACTTAAATACTTCTGATGTTGAAGCTGCAATGAAAACAGTTTCTGGATCAGCTCGATCAATGGGTATTGAAATCAAATAACAAAAAACTCCTACGGGAGTTTTTTGTTATAAAAAAGTTGCCGATACTTCGGCAACTTAAC
>DAOLZR010000035.1:0-5267 GCA_035426405.1 Minisyncoccota bacterium
TCCAGATTCTGGATTCAAGTTTTGAACCTCAACCAGTGTCTGCTGTGCTAATGTTCGGTTATAAAAATCAGTTGCCCATAATTGATTAGCTGATGTTAACTTTGTTAGTCCACCTGCACGATCATTATTCGCGAATGATTTTAATGCGGATCCATATGTAAATACAGACGCAGTTTGTCGAACAGTAATGTAAATAAATGCACCACCGACAAAAATCAATACTAATACAGAGAGAATTCCAAAGAAACTCGTTCGTGGATCATGTACAAAAGGAATTTCAAATGATTCATTATCATGTGCAATTCCCCATAATGCACCAAGAAACGCTGCCCACAGTACGAGCAATGTAACGCCAGGATAATCTATAACTGTAATCAATGAAAGTAATATTGCAGAAGCTATTACAAGCATACCTGCAAATCGCGCAGCCGAGTCTTCAAAACCTTTTTTAAATATTAAATAGAACTGAATAATAAACAAAAGTGCAAGCGCAATAAATATCAATAACCCTAGAATTCCTGTCGTAGCAACTACAGTTGATACAAAACTGTATCCTGTTGAAAATTCGGTTGCACCAGAAGTAGTGCCTGATAATCCTACTGGTTTAATTTTATTCCACGCATGATCAAACCCAGAAAGACCTACACCTGTAATTGGTCGTTCTTTCAACGATGCAAAACCAGCTTGCATGGTAGCTTTTGCGTTTGGATATAATTCATTGTATGCAAGTGAACGCACTTTTGTAATCGGAGACATAATTACACCTCCAAACAAGAGTCCAACTAGAACAACAATAAATGCAATCAAGCTATACCAAGGCGCAGGTCGTCCTTTTTCATAACTTGATTTCTCTGTATTCCAATAAGCCAAAGAGAAAATATAAATGGTAACAATAATTAACACCGCCCCGGCTAATATCCAGATCCATGTAATGTTCGCAAGGAATAGTCCAATAATTCCAAAAATGGCAACAGTAGTTGTAATCCATTTTGCAGCACGAACAAACTTGCCCATTTCCAAACAGATAATCGCAAGAATAAGCATCAATAACGAAAATAGTGCGAAATCAGTCCATGATCCAATCAAAGTGCTTGTCAGAGTGTTCATGAAGCCAAGTGATAGAACATTAGCTCCGAAAATAACGCGTAATATAAGATGTAGGAATGTAATAATATATACACCAGACATGACTAATAGAAGTCCTAGAATGTGAGAAAACTTTTTGAATGAAACATATGCTACATAGAAAATAATTACTAAAGATAAAATCAAGGCAAACGATGGTGCGCCAGATAGCGTTCCGAACAACGCGTTTCGTGGAGCAGTTGCAAACACTGATGAAATTAGTGTTACAAGTAATACAATGAATAAAGTCCATGATGTTCGCTTGTCAGGAAGTGTGAAATATCCATTTTTTAGTGATTGTAATGCAATAACAATTAACAGGAATCCTCCAAAAATAGGAAGAATCAAGTTTTTAATAAACAAGCCGTTAATTCCAAATAGTGGAAAAAATCCAAGAGCGGTTATTGCAACAACAACTAATAAACTAATAAAGAAAAATTGTGAGTGATCTTGCGGAGAAAATCGAGCAAGTCCACTTGAAACTTTTTCTGATAATGAACGGAATATTTTTTTAAACATATGTTGTAATTATAATCCGCATAGCATATTTTGTGAAGCCATAAACAAACAAACCATCTCTACAACATGTAAAAGATGGTTTGTCGAGTACGCACTTTTAGATCACAATACTGATAACTTTTCCTGGGATATAGATAAACTTCTTAATCTCCTTTCCGTCAATCCATTTTATAATTTCTGGTATTACTAATACTTTTGATTGTACACTTTCAACTGATTCTTCAAGTGCGAGTGTTATTTCTGCACGCACTTTTCCGTTTACTTGAATTCCCATTGTTACTGTGTCATCAATAATTTTCTTTGCATTATATGTTGGCCATGATGACAGATGAATTGTTTTTTTCTCGCCAAGACCTACCCATAATTCGTCTGCCACATGAGGTGCAAACGGTGCTAAAATTTGTAGGAACTTTTTAAAATCTTCAATACTAATGGTTCCAGCTTTATCGATTTCATTTATACAAATCATCATTGATGAAACTGCAGTGTTAAAACTAAAGTTTGCAATATCATCTGTTACTTTTTTGATTGTCTTATGTAACACCTTTTCAAGTTCAGATGATGTTTTTCCGTCATTTACTTTTGATTGAATATTCCATACTCGTTCGATAAATCGTCGTGACCCGACAATTCCATCTGTACTCCATGGCTGACTTGATTCAAATGGGCCCATGAATGCTTCATACACGCGCATGGTATCTGCACCCATATCTCGAACTACATCATCAGGATTGATCACATTTCCCCATCGTTTCGACATTTTGCGACCGTCAGCGCCGCCAATCATTCCCTGATTACGTAATGTTTGAAATGGTTCCTCGGTTCCTACGTGTCCCAAGTCTTTTAAAACTTTATGCCAGAATCGTGAATACAATAAATGTCCTGTTGCATGTTCTGCCCCACCGACATACATATTCACTCCTCCGCCAAGGCTGCTAAGTGCAGGCACACCACCATTTTTCCGCTTGTCCTGCGAAGCTTTACGCGGAGCAGGAAACCAATAATCAAGTTCTTCTTTACTTGCAAACGCTTTTTTATTTGTTGGATCAGTATAGCGCAAGAAATACCATGAACTTCCCGCCCAACCTGGCATCGTGTTTGTTTCATATCCAGCCTTTACCCATGCAGACACTGTTGCAAGTGGACCCTCACCATTTCCAGATGGTTCATAGGATTTTACTTTTGGAAGAGTGAGTGGAAGTTGTTTTTCTGGAATTGTTTTAATAGTGCCATCTTTATCATGTACCAATGGAATTGGCTCACCCCAGTATCGCTGTCGTGCAAAAATTGCGTCACGCATTTTGTATTTTGTAACCAATTTCCCACCAACAAATTCTGTGATTTTTTTACGTGCAATTTCAGAAGGCATTCCATTAAATTGACTTGAATTTACAAGATTACCAAGTCCAGTGTTTATTATTTTTGAAACAAATACTTTCAGAATTTCAGAATGATTTCTGTGATTTAGTTTTTCTATTGCGTCATTTACTTTCATCCAAATTGGAATGTATTTTTCATCACCTTCATCTGAGTTTTGTAGCACTTGTTTAGTTGAATTTAATTTTCCAAAAAAACAAAAGGAGAAGCGGTGACGGATAAATTCTGGGCTGTCATAAAAATAATTCTCGAAAACGCCAAAATTTTGAATAATTTTAATATCACAATACCCAGATTCTTCTATAACCTCTCTTTGTGCAGCTTCTGCAGGATTTTCGCCTTTTTCAATACCACCTTGTGGAAATAGATATCCACCTTCTGTTGTTGTGAGTACGAGTACCTCATCATTCTTATTAGTAATTATTGATATTGCACCATCTCTACGTATTGCATCAGATGAAGGTATTTCAGGCGCAGGAAAAGCAACAACACACTTCATAGGCAAATCATATTTCTGTGCAAACTCAAAATCTCGCTCGTCATGGGCTGGAACCGCCATTACTGCACCTGTTCCATATCCTGCCAGCACATAGTCCGCAATCCATATAGGAACCTGTTCATCATTTGCAGGATTCACAGCAAAAATACCCTCTAACTGTATTCCTGTTTTTTCCTTTGCAGCCACACGGTCTTCATCGGATTTTGATTTTACAGTTGTAATATATTCTTCAACCTTGTTCCAATTTTTAATTTGTGGCTTCAATTCAGAAACAAGAGGATGTTCAGGCGCAAGTACTACATACGTCACACCGAATAGTGTATCTGCACGTGTAGTGAATACTTTTATTTGATTTTTTTGTATACTTATATAATCAAAAATTGATTTCTTTAAAGCAGCTTTATAAATTGAATCTTCTGGAAAAATATCATACAACTCTTGAGGGTTAATCCATTTATCTTTGGTTTCATTTTCTCCTGACTGAATATTTTTTATAGATTTTTCATCGTTAATTAAATCATATAAAAGTACGTGAATTTTTCCGTGAAAATACTGCTGTCTATTGATGTGATAGTAGTTAATAAGGTCAGAGCTTATGTTTTTTACAAATCTAAAATTTGTATATTCCGTTTCTTCTTGAAGTTCTCGAATTGCTGTTTTTTCTAATGGCTCATTATTTTCTATAGCACCTCCAGGTAAATCAAGACCAAAACCTTTTGAATTAAGAGTAAGTATTTTGCCATCTCTATTTCTTAAAATTACCTTAACAATATTTCTTTCAGTGGAATCTTCTCGTCTATTTCCAAAAATTTGTTCTTTGTTTTCACATACTACTCCAAACTCAATCTCACTTCCCTCACTTTTTCCAATCCAATTCCGCTGAATTTCCTTGATACTGTTTGACCAATCAATTGTCTCAAGTCCTTCGATCAATCGATCAGCGTATGCAGTAATTCGCATGAACCATTGGCGCATTTGTTTTTTTACCACAGGAAATTCTCCACGTTCTGAAACCATTTTACCGTTCACTTCGATCACTTCATCATTGGCAAGCACTGTCCCCATTTCTTCACACCAATTCACCTCTGCATATCCCTCATATACTAATCTGTAGTTCATCAGAATATTCTGTTTCTCGATTTCAGAAAATGATTTCCATTGTTTTGCAGAAAATTGTACACCATCATTCCCTGTTACAGCGTTTACTTTCGTGTTTCCAGATGTTTCGAATATCTTTACAAGCTCATCAATTGGTCGAGCTTTGTTATTTTTCTTGTCATACCAACTGTTATAAATCTGCAAGAAAATCCACTGTGTCCATCGATAATATTCTGGATCATGTGTTGCAACCTGACGATTCCAGTCATATGAAAAGCCAAGGATCGACAATTGTTCCTTGTATCGTTTTACTAATTGATTTGAAAGTAGTACCGGACTCTTGCCAGTTTTAATCGCGTATTGTTCTGTTGGTAAACCAAAACTATCAAATCCCATTGGGTGCAATACATTGAATCCTTGCATTCGTTTCATGCGCGCAAAAACATCGGATGCAATATATCCGCGTGGATGACCAACATGTAAACCTGCACCTGACGGATACGGAAACATGTCCAATACGTAATAGGGTTTAAGTTTTTTCTTGATAGCATCTTTTGCTGACAACGTTTTATACACTTGTGTGTCATCCCAAGTTTTCTGCCATTTCTTTTCAATTTTTTTGTGATCGTAAGGTTTCATAGAATACTTC
>DAOLZR010000036.1:0-5249 GCA_035426405.1 Minisyncoccota bacterium
ATTCATTGGTCCTTGTTTGGACCCATTGGTCGAAATGCAAAAAAAATATCGAGAGAAAAATATCATTATTGAAATTATTGTCTGTGATAATAATAGTACCGATAGTACAAGCAGTATTGTCACATCATATTCACCACATGTAATACTTGTTCACGAAACAGCAAAAGGTGCTCATGCCGCACGACAAAAAGCATTTGAAGCATCTACTGGCGAAATCATCGCAACACTAGATGCGGATTGTGTTATTAATTCTGACTGGATAGATCGCGCACTGAATCACTTTGAAAACAAAAATGTAGTTTCTGTTGCTGGATTATGTGAATTTTCTAATGATTATTCATCTGCATGGACTATCACATGGTTACAACGATATGTCATCCCTCCTATCCATATTTTTACAACAAAAATATTAAAAAAAGGTGGAATCATGCTTGCTGGAAATGCGTGGTACAGACGCTCGATACTTGAAAAAATCGGAGGATTTGATTCAAGTTTTGAATTTTATGGAGACGATGCACACACCGCATTAACCATTGCAAAAACTAAAGATCCGAAGGAGATTATGGTATATGATCGCAATTTAATTGTAAAAACATCTTCGCGCCGCTGGCAACATACGGGCTACTGGAAAACAATGTATCAATATATTGTAAACTATGTTTGGGTAAAGATTTTCAAGAAAAATAAAACACAGAAAAACGAGATGAGACCATAGAAATGAATTTTGACAAGTCACCTATTTTCATATATATTAATCTAAATAATTAAACTTAAACATGCCACTCCAAAGTTGCGTGTTTTTGTTATAAACGCGCCCTTTGTCAAAATAAAAAACTATTTTAAAACAAAAAATAAATATTCACTAAATCAAATCGTATGAGAAAAAAATTACTAAACAAAAAGAAAAATTAAACTGATGAAAACAATCAAAACAATTGTGGTTTTAGCTATCATGGCGATAGCGACCACGCAAAAAACACACGCTCAAATCTCTTTCGGGACAGGAGCGGTTGTTCCAGCTCCTTCTGGAGGATCTTTTTACTTATGGGATAATAATAAAGCTATGGTGCCTAATCAGGTATCACTAACATCAACAACAGATGCTACAACTGTTACGCCATCACCTCCAACAGGTGGGCTCGTTTATAACTTATCGACGACAGGCTCTGGGACAACAGCTGTCACTCCTGGATATTATTACTGGACAGGGTCACGATGGGACAGGTTTGTTACCGGTCCACTATTTCAATCAGTTGAAAGTACCGGTTCGGTAACCGCAACTACATCGTGGCAAATAATTCCAGGTGCAACATTGACATCTAATTATCTAGCAGGCGATATAGTTAGTATTCATTATTCTGGTAATTTTGCGTATTCTAGTGGTGGTTTCGGTGCTTATGCAATTATAGATGCCGTTCCTTATGTTAACAATGTAATGCTCGCTATCGGTGGTTTCGTGCGAGCTGAAGTTAATCTTGATTATTCTTCCTGGGTGCCTTACGGTAGTACTGCGGTATATGTAATTCCAACAACAGGATCTTATACTTTTGACTTAAGAACTAGAAGTGCTGCTGGAACAGCAGGGATAATAGTTGGTGGAAACTCTGCTAGTGCTGCTGAATGTGTATTTACAATAACAACTTATAGAAGATGAAAAAGTTGTTAAAAAATTCATCTTTATTCATTTTTTTATGGATCTGGGTGAGCCTATTTTTAATAGGTACAATAAGTGCACAAACACTTTACATTGGAAGCACAGGTTCGATGTCAAACATCGGAAGTGTGTATGTTCAAGGAAATATTTCTAATGACGGAACTGTAAAAAACAAAGGCGTCATCACTATGACAGGTGATCTAACCGTTACTGGTACATGGACATCCACAGGAACTGAAAGTTTTTCAGGTCCGGGAATCCAAACAATTAATTCTACAATTAGTGGGGCAAACTATTTAGGGTATTGGATTAAAAACAATATCGGAAAAATTAACCTTTCAGGCAACATTGACTGTGACAGTATTGCTTTTTTAACTGATTTACCAATTGATGCAGCTACAGTTACTGTAAAAGTAAAAAGTGGTTTATCAACTGCGATAAAAGGTTATAATTCATTACGCTATATTGATGTTGATGATAACTCAGGAATTCTTTCCCGAAATATCAGCGCTACCAGTACCTATGTTTTTCCCATTGGAAATAATGTAGCTGGATACCGCAGATTTGATGTGTTAATGACAAACTTAGGTGCAACCGGAACAAATTTCCTGGATGGAAAGTTAATAAATGGTTCTCCTGGAACAATTAATTTCCATAAATTGTATTCAACTGGTTTTAACGGAACCTATCCCAGCGCATGTACACCCGGTAGTAATGCTCAGTATGTTGATTTTGAATGCATGGCTACTCATTACTGGAATTTTTCAGGACCATCTGATTACAGATTCACGACATTAGCACATGCTTTACCATGTACACCGTCCGGAAACGGACCTCGTAGGGTGATAAAATCTCCTGCGGGAAGTGGTTTTTGGACTAATAATATCGAAACTGTTGTTGGAACACTAACTGACCAATTATGCATAAACAGTGATTGGACTGCGTCGGCATCAGCAATACCTGGTGGAACCTATCAAGGTTTTGGCGATTTTGGAATTGCGGGAACATTCGGTTCACCATTACCTGTCGAACTAATTTCACTTACCGCAACACCAATCAATAACGAATTCATTCGTTTGAATTGGCAAACGGCCAGTGAATCAGATAATGCAGGTTTTGAAATACAACGCAGCACAGATGGTATTATCTGGGAAAACATCGGATGGATAGACGGCCATGGTAATTCAACCCAAATCCAATCCTATCAATTAGATGACTATGATGTAGCGCCAACTGTATTATATTACTACCGTCTAAAACAAGTAGATTATTCCGGTGCATTTAAAATATCATCGGTAGTATCTGCAAAAATAAACGGGATTGATATAAAAGTAAGCGATGTATTTCCAAGTCCTGGTAACAGCACTCAATCTTTACCGGTATTTTTACCGGTAAATACCACCATTACTATTTCATGCGTAAATGTCATTGGACAAGAAGTATGGAATAAAAAGATTGCTGGAGTTTCTGGCAATCAAAATATTATGTTAGATAATGTATTTGCAAAAGGTTTGTATATATTACAAGTACAAATCGGAAGTGAATATTTTGTTAGAAAATTTGAAAAACAATAAAATAGTATTGTATGAATTATACAGTACAAAGAGCGGCACCTGCGGTGCCGCTCTTTTTTCGACTAAAATATGTAATCAAAAAACCGCATTATGCGATTTTTTGTTAAACTATTATCGAGATGCAAGATTATCAACATTGTTAACTGCTTGATCTATAGAATTTGGAGTTTTAACCCCGGCGTTTTCTGCAATAAATTTAATGTTATCAGCAATTAATCGTGACATAATATCATTTTGTCCATTAAGCAACGCATTTGCAATTTCACTTTTAGAAACAATAATATCATCAGCAGGGTGATTCTTATCAACATTAAATCCTGCTTGAAATACTACAGATCCAAGTAATTGCCCATCAAGATCTTTTAATGCTGCGTTTTCTTTAAAGAACATTGGAGATTCAGGACTTTTTGCTGCATCAATTGCATCAGTAATATATTCTTGAACTTTTGCCGTATCCAAACCTTCCATTTGGTCTTTCATAAAACTGGTTGCAAACACTGCAGCTTTTTGAGATAAATCTGAGATTTCGTTAATTTTTTGCAACATAACAGGGTCATGTGCAAATCTCTTTTGAAGATCCGCAATTGCAGTTTTGAATTCGACCTGAGTATTCACAAGAGTTTGCCGTGCAGTTTCTTGAACATTAGTGACCACACCAATATTTGACTCAGGACCATTGTGTGCAATTGTTGTGTTAATATCTGAAACAAGGTCTTTTTCAATTGTTTTACCTGATTCTTTTGAAAACCCCATTGCGGCAGTACCAACAAAAGCTCCCACGGTTAATAATTTTTTAACGTTTTGATGAATTTTTTTTCCAAAATTTTCCATAGATAATTTATATTATATTAATAAATAATAAAATGTTAACGATAATTTGTATGCGATAATTATATCACGAAAACTATTATTTTATTTCATGATTTAATTATATCATAATATAATATATAAGTCAAGTCTTCATTACGCTTTTATCAACAAAAAAGCCACGATATATCAATCGTGGCTTTTGAATATTTTGTACCGTTTTTAATACACAAACCACTTTCCAAGCAACTCTTTTTTGTCCCTTGTTATAAAAGTGATAAAGTAAAAATTAGATAATTTGTCCTGGCTTATTTTTTCCTTTAAAAATGATTGAATGTTGGCCTGGTCGTTTTTTACGTCGGTTTGAAACACGACATCTCCGGTTTTTGACCGTTGGATCCATATGGAATCAATCACGAACTGTGATTGGAAATATAAAAATCCAGACGGAATGTCAGTAGTTATTTTTATCGTCTCTGCTGAAAAAGACGTTTCCGCATGCGAACAGTTCCCCAACACTATCAGGAAAAAGCTCATTATTATAACTTTCTTCATTTAACTTCATTTAAAGTTTTATTTGATCTCATTATACACATATTTAAGAGTATGTCAACTTTTTTGAGCTGTTGGGCAGGATTGAACTGCCGACCTCGTCCTTACCATGGACGTGCTCTACCAACTGAGCTACAACAGCATAATAAAACCAAAGAAAGAATATTTGCAGTGCACATGCTAACCTCTTATAGCATCGCCTTTTCAAAGACTGCCGTATACCCTTCTTTGGCTTTCGTTCGATACATCGAACTTGGCACGACTATACCCTATTTAAATGCTTTTTTCAACTTCAACATTTGTTGTATTACTTAATTATTATCCTCAATTCATAAACCCTTGAAAAAAAGTTGAAAATAAGGTATACAATGAGAGCTTTTCGCAAGCATATGTCGGGGTAGCTCAGTTGGTAAGAGCGCAGCATTCATAACGCTGAGGTCGTGGGTTCAACTCCCACCCTCGACACCAGGTGGAAAGATCAATCTTGCCACATTGAAAAAAAGTAAAAGTATGTTAGTATAGCCTTTATGCAGTGGTAGCTCAGCTCAAAAGGTTTTAGTAGCGAGCATCCGCCCAAGCGGAAATAGTCATTGTAGAATATATTAAGATATAGCAAACCATATGCAGTGGTAGCTCAGCTGGTTAGAGCATCCGCCTGTCAC
>DAOLZR010000037.1:0-5239 GCA_035426405.1 Minisyncoccota bacterium
TGTATTATGCACAGATGACTCCAATATTAGTTGAAGCAATTCGGGAAATGAATTTAAATGTTACACAAATTGCTGACATGACGCGGGACAATACCTGGCGAGATAGTCTGATTTCATGGCTTGGTAATGCTTCGAATAAAATTACACGCATCTTTACCGGGGAACTCTGTTTGTATGATGAAAATGGACAAACTGAATGTATTAATGCATCAGAATTACGCGCATTAAAGCAGTCACAAAACATTCAAACGACACCAGAGGTACTACCACCTACAGTAGATACTCCACCGGAAGACACGCCACCTCCAACAGAGGAACCTCCGGCGGTAGAACCACCACCAGAGGTACTACCACCTACAGTAGATACTCCACCGGAAGACACGCCATCAGAAACAGGTACAGAATAAAAAAAGCTCTCAGGAACGAGTGCTTTTTTTATTATCTAAATAATGGTAAAATGGTGAATTATGAAGATTTTCAACCAAAATAAGCTTGTTTTAAAAAGCGAATACCAGCCATCAGGTGACCAACCTGATGCTATTGTTGCGCTTACAAATGGTTTGAAAAAAGGAATGCAAAAACAGACATTACTGGGTGCGACAGGAACTGGAAAAACATTCACGATGGCGAATGTTATTGAAAAGATTCAAAAACCAACACTAGTGATTGCTCATAACAAGACTCTTGCTGCACAACTTGCGCAAGAATTTGAAACATTTTTTCCAGATGCTGCGGTCCACTATTTTGTATCGTATTACGATTACTATCAACCGGAAGCGTACATGCCGATCACTGATACCTATATTGAAAAAGATGCACAGATCAACGAAGAGATTGATCGTCTTCGTCATGCATCAACTCAGGCATTACTTACACGAAGTGATGTTATTATTGTTGCGTCTGTGTCCTGTATTTATGGACTTGGAAGTCCAGAAGAATATGCCGCAATGAATGTTGGCCTGCAATTAGATCAGCAAATCTCAAAACGAGATTTAATGGAACAATTAGTTCGCGTTCATTATTCCAGAACGACTGCCGACCTGACATCAGGTCAATTTCGTGCAGTCGGAAATCGTGTTGATGTGATGCCAGTTTCTGAAAAATATATGATATCGATCGTCTTTTCTGGAAATCAGATTGGACTTATTCAAATTATCGATCCAGTGACATCTACTATTTTAGAAACTCCAGAACATGTGTTTTTATTCCCAGCAAAACACTTTTTAACTGAGGGCGAGAAAAAAGAAACAGCAATGAAAGAAATTGAAAAAGAAATGAAAAACCAAGTAAAGAAATTTGAAAAAGAAGGAAAATTACTGGAAGCAGAACGAATTAAACGACGAACCCAAAATGATCTTGCGATGATGCGAGAAATTGGATACTGCAGTGGAATTGAAAACTACTCGCGTCAATTATCTGGAAAAGGTCCTGGTGAACCACCAGAAACATTGATATCGTATTTTCCACATGATAAAGACGGGAAACCGGAATTTTTGACGATGATTGATGAATCACATGTTACACTGCCACAACTTCATGGAATGTATGCAGGTGATGCATCGCGTAAAAAAACGCTAATAGAATTTGGTTTTCGACTGCCATCTGCAGCTGATAACCGGCCATTAAAATATGACGAATTTGAAAAGCGCATCGGACAAGTTGTGTATGTTTCTGCAACACCCAGTAAGCTTGAAATTGAGACATCAGAACAGGTTGTTGAACAAATTATTCGTCCAACTGGATTGATTGATCCAGTTGTAGAGGTGCGACCTGTGGTTGCGACCGGAACATTACCTAAAATATCTCCTCGTTCATCGTCTTCGAAAATTCCCTCGCCTAACGACTCGGCTTCGCTACAAGGCAGCTCGATCTCATCCTCAAAACGAGGGGATATTTCAAGTGACTCTGTATATCCTGGTCAAATCCAAGATTTCATTACAGAAACAGAAGCTGAAATTAAAAAAGGGGGACGCGTTATTGCAACAACTCTTACCAAAAAAATGGCGGAAGATTTATCTGAATACTTGAAAGAGCGGAAAATTAAAGCTGAATATTTACATAGTGAAATTAAAACGATCGATCGAATTCAAATTATCTCGGAATTCCGCAAAGGAAAGTTTGATTGTTTAGTTGGTGTAAACCTGCTTCGTGAAGGTTTGGACATGCCAGAAGTTTCGTTTATCGGAATATTGGACGCTGATAAGGAAGGTTTCTTGCGATCCGAAACTGCGTTAATCCAAACCATTGGACGAGCAGCTCGTAATGTGGATGGTCGTGTGATTTTGTATGCCGACCATATAACAGGATCGATGGAACGCGCTATTGGGGAAACACAGCGGCGTCGTGATAAACAAATTGCATATAATACTAAGCATGGAATTACTCCGATGTCTATTAAAAAGACTATTCGTGATATCACAGAAGGAATGCTATCAGATCATGAAAAGGCAGTTTCTGCGAGTCTTGCTATCGATGCACAGTTATTTTCAGATAACCCAAAAGAGTTGATCAAAATTAAAGAAGTTCAAATGAATGATGCAGTTGCAGAACTTGATTTTGAAACTGCGGCAATTTTGCGAGATGAAATTCAGATAATTAAAGAAAAAATCGGACTATCAAAAGCAAAGAAAAAACCAAAACGAACATTCTAAAAAAAATCTTTTATAAAAAAGGTTTTTTTTAGTTTAAAACACTTTGAGATAGGTCGTTTTTTTGATATAATTTAAAGCAAATCATGAAGTATATAAAAAATACATTCAATTCTTTTTCCAAAAAAAGATTGTTCATTTTTGTGCTCCTTTTTTCACTGGCAGGATATTCTCTTGTCGTTTTTGCGGTGGCTCCTGTGGGTGGATATATACCTGGGCAAACACTTGATCCGGCATGTGCGCCAGGAGATACTGACTGTATGGTTGCAATTCAGGATCTTACATTTGATTCACCACTTGTAAATACGGGCGGAATTATTTCTCTTCCTGCAGCTGCTGCTGGGGTTGATGGTTATTTATCTGCATCAGATTGGAACAGTTTTAATGATAAACAAGACAGTTTTGGGTTTGGAACGAGCTCTCAGTATTTACGCGGCGATAACACATGGCAGAACCTAGATACATCTGTTGTTCCAGAAAATGGAAATCTATATTTCACTAATGGTCGTTTCGATACACGACTTGCGGCTGCAACATCTGCTGCTAACTTACAAACCGTTGGAACTATCACCAGTGGTGTTTGGCAGGGTTCACAAATCACAGATGCGTATATTTCAGATTCAATTACTGCATCAAACTATATTCCACTTTCACAAAAAGGTGCAGCAAATGGTGTTGCGTCTCTTGGAAGTGACGGAAAAGTATTATCATCACAGCTGAGTTCGTTTTCATTGTCTGACACTTTTGTAGTGAATTCTGAGATTGAAATGCTAAATCTACTTTCAGCAGAATTGGGAGATGTTGCGATTCGGCTTGATGAAAATAAGTCATACATTTTAACTACAAACGATCCAACTAATATTGCAAACTGGCAGCAGATTATTACGCCGCTAGATTTTGTATTGGCAGTAAATGGACAAACTGGCGCAGTAAATCTTACTACAACTGATATTCCTGAAGGATTAAATTTATACTACACAGATACTCGGGTGGATGATTATTTGAATACACAAAAAGGTATGGCAAATGGAATTGCATCACTTGATGCAAATGGAAAAATTCCAAGTAGTCAACTGGGTTCAATTATATTGAATGAAACACGCGTAGTTGTTGATATTCCTGCAATGCTTGCAATTGTAGGAGCAGTGAACGGAGATTTAACTGTTGTTACAAGTACGAGCCAAACATTTGTATTAGCAGATGATAATGATCCATCAGATATAAATAGCTGGGTTGAGATTGTAAATGGTGCACCAGTGACATCTGTAAATGGGCAAGTTGGAACAGTAAACCTCACTACAACCAATATTTCCGAAGGGTCAAATCAGTATTTTACAAATACTCGTGCACGGAATGCATTTTCAGCAACCGGTCCATTAAATTATAATGCTGTGACAGGTGTATTTGGTATCACTCAGTCTAATAACATAACTAATGGATTCCTTTCCGCTGTAGACTGGAATACATTTAATGATAAACAAGACGCACTAACTTTTGGTAGTCTTACTGCAAGTTTAAATCCAGAAATCACTATTACTGGCGGAACAGGTGCCGTAGTAGGTGCCGGTCTTGATATTACAATTCCTGATGCATCAGATTCTGTAAGAGGACTTGTAACAACAGGTACGCAAAATTTTGCAGGAGTAAAATCATTTAATGATAATGTTGGAGTTGGAGACACTTCACCATCAGAATTATTTTCTGTTGGTTTGGGTGGATTATTTCAAGTGGATGACACTGGTGATTTAATTAAAATTAAAAATATTAACTATTCATGGCCCGGATCACAAGGTGCAACAGATAGTGTTTTAGTAAATGATGGAAGTGGTGGACTTACATGGTCATCAAACGGTGTTACATCATTAAATGGTTTGACTGATGCAACTCAAACATTCGCAATCAGTTCAACGGGAACAGATTTTGATATATCTTCATCAGGTGGAATTCATACATTTAACTTTCCAACCGCATCAGCAACTGCGCGCGGTGCATTAACATCCACAAAATATACAGAATTCAATAATAAACCATTAGTAGATACGATCTATAATAATATTTATGTTGGGTCTATTAGTGCGGGAACTGTTATGAATGGAGCCAGTGGAGGTATTAATAATATCGTTATGGGTTATCAGGCAGGTGACACATTATCAACTGGAAACAATAACACATTATTAGGGTACCAATCTGGAAAAAGTATTACCACAGGTGTTGCGCATGCGTTTTTTGCCGGATATCAATCTGGGCTTTCTGCGACGAGTGCAACAAACTCAATATTTATCGGACGACAAGCTGGTTCTGGTGCGACATCTGCATCGTTTGCAAGTTTCTTGGGACGAAGTGCTGGATTAAATGCAACCGGGGCGCAATATGGAATCTTTGTCGGTGATAATGCGGGTAATACTGCAAGTTCTGCATCCAATGCAATTTTCCTTGGACAAAATGCTGGATATCAAGCAACAAGTGCAACTTTTACAAATGCAATAGGAACATCTGCAGGATATCAGGCTAGTGGCGCAACAACTGCAAACTTTATTGGATATGCGGCTGGATACACTGCATCAGATGCAGATTATGCAAACATGATTGGA
>DAOLZR010000038.1:0-3435 GCA_035426405.1 Minisyncoccota bacterium
GCTTCGTAGGAAACAAGAACAATCTCCTGATGGTTTCTTGTTTGTTACACTCCCCTGTAGCTCAGCGGTAGAGCAATCGACTGTTAATCGATTGGCCGTAGGTTCGAATCCTACCGGGGGAGCTAATCAAAAAACACCTGTTTTACATGGGTGTTTTTTGATATTGACTTAATACCCCATGGGGGTATAATAAAGATATTACTAGATTAATGTATGTGGATTATATGAATACCTTAAATCAAAAATTAATACGTCGATTGAAAATTATCGAGGGGCAGGTACGCGGACTTCAAGAAATGGTTATTAATAAAAAATACTGTATCGATATAATTACTCAAACCTCTGCTGTAAAACAAGCTCTTTCGAGTATTGAGGATGCAATTATGGAAACTCATTTAAGCACATGTGTTGTACACCAGATCAAGAAAGGACAAGAGAAAAAAGCAATCGGTGAAATTGTAAAAGTGTATCGTTTAAAACGAAAATAGTAAATTTGTAAAATGATTAGGTATTATTATTCATTAATTATTAATAAAAATATGTCAAAAATTTCAACTACTTTAGCAATTTCACTTATGATTATTACTGGAATTATTGGTGTGGTAATTGGATATTCTATTACACCTGATTATCAGGCAGGTATGTATGATAAAACAGCCATGGATTTTGGTCGTCCAGATCGAACACTTGATTTACGGTATATCAATACCATGATTGCACATCACAGAGGTGCAATGTTATTAGCGGAACAAGTTTCAATCCAAACACAACGACAGGAAATGAAGGATTTATCTGCGATGATTCTCAAAGATGAACCACCAGCAATTGATGAACTCTATGCTTGGAAAAAACAATGGTACGGAGATACGAAAAAAGTAAAAGATCCAATTGTGGCAAACCTTGGAAATTACGATGAAAAATTTGATTTACGATTCCTTAATGCACTGATTGCACATCATGAAATGGGGTTGGTAATGACAGATGAGATAAAAACAAAATCAAGTAGAACAGAAATATTAAATAATGCAGATGCTGTCGATACATTTCTGACAACAACATTAAAACTCTTTAAAGATTGGAGAGTACAATGGTATAACATTTAATAAAATCATTTTATGACAAATAAAATATTAAAAATTAAAGGGATGCATTGTGCAAGTTGTGCAACCATTATAACAAATAAAGTTTCTAAACTATTAGGAGTAGATAATGTTTCTGTTAATGTTGCCACAGAAAAAGCAACTATTGCTTTTAATCCAGAAATTGTCTCTGTACATCAAATGAATGATGAGATTGAAAAACTTGGGTATACCTTTATTGATGAAGATAAAACAACGGAAGACCACAGCATGCATACAGGTATTAACCAATCGAAAGATGAAAAGATGAAAGAACTACTTGCAATGAAAACAAAAATGCAATTTGTATTGCCGGTCGCTCTCCTTGTATTCTTTCTAATGATGTGGGACATAAGTGCAAAGTTATTTACTTCAATCCCAAACCTCCCATTACCGATGTCTATTTTCAATACTATTTCCATGGTACTTGCGAGTATCGTGCTTTTCTGGATTGGGCAGCCATTCTTACAAGGGGTAGTAAAATTTGCTAAATACCGTGTTGCTAACATGGATACGTTGATCGGGATCGGAACGTCGGTAGCTTATTTTTACAGTGTTATTATTACTCTCTTTCCTCAAATAACGACTAATCTAAATCTTCCTGAGACAACCTTTTTTGATATTACTATTGTCGTCATTGGGTTTGTTGTCTTCGGAAAATTTTTAGAAGCAAGATCAAAATTAAAAACTGGCGACGCTATTGAAAAACTCCTCAATCTACAAGCAAAAACTGCGCTTGTGATTCGAGGTGGTAAAGAAATTGAGATTTCTATTAATGAAGTAATCCAAGGAGATTTTATTGTAGTAAAACCTGGTGCAAAAATTCCAGTGGATGGAACAGTAACCGAGGGTTCATCCTATGTGGACGAATCTATGGTTACCGGAGAGCCGATGCCTGTACAGAAAAAAGTAGGTGACAGTGTGGTTGCAGGAACAATCAATACGAGCGGATCGTTTATTTTCCGAGCTACAAAGGTTGGATCAGAAACATTACTCGCACAGATTATTAAAATGGTAGAAGAAGCTCAAGGTAGCCGTGCCCCTATTCAAGCCTTGGCAGACAGGATTTCAGCGGTATTTGTGCCTGTTGTACTCGTCATTGCTTTTACAACTCTCGGTTCATGGCTCTTGTTTGGTACAGGGTCCCTCGGGTTTTCTCAGGCATTGTCATTTGGACTTGTATCATTTGTGGGAGTACTTGTTATTGCATGTCCATGTGCCCTCGGTCTTGCTACGCCGACCGCAATTATTGTAGGTGTGGGCAAAGGTGCAAAGGAAGGAATTCTCATCAAGGATGCAGCAACGCTCGAAAAACTCCATAAAGTAAACACTGTTGTGGTAGATAAGACAGGAACCATCACAAAAGGAAAACCTACTTTGGTAGACATACAAAATTTGTCTCATTTAAAAGATGAAGAAATGATTTCCATCATAGCATCTCTTGAGAAAAAATCTGAACACCCTATTGCTCATGCAATTATCAATTATGCAAAAGAAAAGAACTTATCGATTCCTGAAATATCTAATTTCTCCATTCAAAAAGGTAAAGGAATTCAAGGTGTAGTAAATAATATTAAATACTTTGCTGGAAACGTGCAATTAATAAAAGATTTAGGAATTTCCTTTGATACAAAACAGCTAGATCAATATACCATGCAGGGCAAGACCCCGGTCATTCTCGCGACTAAAGATTCAGTAGTCGGCTATGTCATGGTTTCAGATGAAATAAAGGATGAATCAAAACAGGCAGTCAACGATTTGCATAAACTCGGCATCAAAGTAATTATGCTGACGGGTGATGATGAGAAAGCAGCACAGCACATTGCATCACTGGTTGGTATAGATGAGGTAATTGCTCATGTTATGCCAGAGGACAAGATGAACAAGATCAAAGAGTTACAATCTCAAGGAAATATTGTTGCAATGGCAGGAGATGGAGTAAATGATGCCCCTGCTCTAGCAATTGCAGATGTAGGAATTGCCATGGGAACAGGGACTGATGTGGCGATTGAATCTGCAGGTATAACTCTTTTGCAAGGTGACATTTCAAAATTAGTGAAAGCTATCAAGCTTTCAAAAATGACCATGCGTGGTATCAAACAGAACCTATTTTGGGCATTCATTTTTAATATTATTGGTATTCCGCTTGCAGCAGGATTATTCTACCCAATATTCGGATGGCTATTGAACCCTGTGTTTGCAGGACTTGCCATGGCGTTCTCGAGTGTATCTGTCGTATCGAATTCACTTCGTATCAAAACTAAAAAATTATAATTATGTCTACTCAAACCTATCAATTTCATATTCATGGAATGCA
>DAOLZR010000038.1:3535-4951 GCA_035426405.1 Minisyncoccota bacterium
AGTATTCAGAACAGTTCAAAGTCAGGAATCTTCTTCAAAGCGGCAGGGCTTATCGTCATTCTCTTTGCCTTGTTCAACATTATCAATTCGTTGGTAGTCCTTGGGGTGATACCGCCAATCTTTAATTTCTAGTATAATCTTACCTATATGAAAGTAACCATTATTTCAATCCTGGTAGCCGTTGTCCTTATTGGAGGAGCATTTATGCTGACCAAAGGAAAGAGTGAGTCGAAAGCAGCAACGCCTGTAAACAATGTTTCCATGGTGGATGGAAAGCAGATCATCACGATCAACGCCAAGGGCGGATACCAGCCCACTAACAGCATTGCCAAGGCAGGAGTGCCAACAGTCATTCGTTTCGATACCAAGGGTACGTTTGATTGCTCATCCTCAATCCGCATCCCGAGCATGAACATCACCAAGGTGCTTCCACAGACGGGAACAACTGATATTGATATTGGAACGCCAGAGGTGGCAACCCTGCAGGGAACATGCGGAATGGGCATGTATCCGTTTGCAATTACATTCCAGGGATAGTTATTAAACTATTTTCCCCAAGGAAATTACTAAAATACCTAAACTCATCTTCTACTTTCCTCCAATTCAGAGTTCTGAATGCGTCCAGGAGTGGGAGCAGACTAAAAAACACCTGTTTTATATGGGTGTTTTTTGTTACCCCTTGTAGGTAATCGAACCTGTGATAAAATTTAGGTATGAATAAAACAAATGGAATAGTAATTGCGTTATTGATAATTCTAATTGGCCTAGTTGGTTATACAATAATAAAACCTAAAACATCACCAGTAATTCCAATTAGTCAAAATATAGAAGAAAATAAAGTGGTGACTGACCCTCAAACTAAAACTACTACGGTATCAGCTAAAACATCCCCGTATAAAGCAAATGGATTTGCGTTTCAATATGATAGTACAGCAGAAGTTAAAGTGGAATCATATGGATCGGGCGCACTCTTTTATAGTGTGTCACCCGCTGAAGGTGAAGGTGTAAATGAGACAATTAGATTATATAATGAGAAATTTGCATCATATGAAGCATTTTGTGGCCGTAATATTGAAACACATCAATTAGTTGTTGAAGGTAAGACATTTACTTATTGTGATTCAAAAGCAGAACCAGCACGAACATATTTTTATGAAAATAGAGGAAATACGATCGTAATACAAACCCAAGGTACAAACGGAAAACCTTACTCATACATTATTCCTGAATCAGTAGAAATGGATCAATAAGCAATTTAGTTTTTAGTTAGTTACCATAGTTACCTTACATTACCCTCACCAACCTTTGTATTTCCAATGAACAGGTTCGAAGTGTAACCGATAGGCGGAGCAAGCTTAAAGCACCTGTTTATAGGGGTGTTTTTTTATAAAAGGTATATAATAGATTATATGTTTA
>DAOLZR010000039.1:0-4910 GCA_035426405.1 Minisyncoccota bacterium
TCTGATTTTTTTGAAGCTGCAGTTGCAGAGTTCTTTCGTAAAATCATACGAGCTTTTTCCATATCACCATTTGCTTCTTCTAATGCTTTTTTACATTGCATAATAGAAACTCCTGTTTCATCTCGTAATGCCTTGATCTCTTCTGTTGTGATAGCCATAGTATGTAGAGTCGCCGTAATCAATAAGTTTTTGAAGTTCGAGGACCGAACCCGCAGCACCATAGGTGCGTGAGGGCGCTTGCGTTCCGCAGAACGAAAAAACTTATTGATGCAGGCGATTAAATATTAAATAACGAATAAAAGAACAAACAATAGATTACGCTTTCAAAGCGTTAGCAAATTGTTTTAGGAAAAAGTCTACACTTTTTCGACTGTTGTCGTTTGCGATAACAGGGTGACTCACTAAACGAATATCGTTGTCAGTGTTTGTAAGACCGATAACTGGAATTCCCATCATATCAGCTTCTGTTACGGCGTTGATTTCTTCACGAGCATCGATAACAATAACAGCTGCAGGAATTCCTTTTAATGTTGAAAGACCTCCGAATCGTCGTCCTAATTTCTCGATTTTTCGTTCGATCATTAGTTTTTCTTTCTTAGTCTTGTACATCAATGTTCCTTCTTCAGATTTTCCACCAAGATCATCAAGCATCACTACTCGACTTTTGATTTGTTTCCAGTTTGTCAAAGTTCCTCCGATCCATCGTTCGTCAACATATGGCATACCAAGTGATTCTGCTGTAATTTTAACTAAATCGCGGATTTCAGGTTTTGATCCAACAAAGATAACTTGTCGTCCTGATCCGATAATCGTTTTTAACAGTTCTTCAACTTTAGAAAGCTGAGCATCTGTTTTTTCAAGATCGATAATATCGGTCTTGTTTTTTGATCCATAAATATATTGTTTGGTAGTAGGGTGGCGTCGAGTACGGCTATAACCGTAATGAGCTCCAACTTCAAACATCTCTTGAATTCGAGACATAATAGTTTAGACACTAATGCACAAGAGGGTGGTTAATAATAAACCTCTCGTTTCTATGGGTGACTCCCATAGGAACAGTTGCAGTTTCCATGCAAAATCGGAATTTTGATATCCATTCCAACGACTGTTCTGACACTGTGTGACCAGGAAAATATAGCATATTTTGATGAAAAGGCAAGTGTTTTAAATAAAAAAAATTCCCCCAATAAATTTGGAGGAAATTAAGGAAATGCAACAATTACATACTAAGCAGCTTTTTTGCCATTTAACACAGGTGACTGGTCTGCGAATTTAGCCGTAAGAACAAAAGGTGAAATACCTAATCCTTTCGCAAGTTTTAGAATACCTTTCGTTGTTGGTCTGTAAGAACCAGTCTCAATCTTTTTAATGGTACTCATTAAAACTTTTGAGTTACTGGATAGTTTTTTAATACTCATTTTTTTCTCTTTCCGTAAATCAGTAAGCGCTTTTCCATGGTTGGAACATTTGTGTCCTTTTAGGTCTGGCGTAGGACATACGCGTTTCTTTGCATCCCTGTTGGACGTGTTTTTTAGTTTTTTCATAAAGAATGTTTTTATTATTTTAAGATTAACATGTAAGATATTTTTTTGCAAAAAACCCTTATTTACGCTACTATGTCACTATCTATGACAGACAACACTCAACACGAAAACAAGATTACACCTCGATCAGAGGATTATTCACAATGGTATTTGGATATTATTCAAGCAGCAGATTTGGCGGATTATTCACCAGTAAAGGGTTGTATGATTATCAAGCCAAACGGCTATGCGTTATGGGAAAAGGTTCAACAGGTTCTTGATAAGGAATTTAAACTTCACGGCGTACAAAACGCGTATTTTCCGATGCTTATTCCTGAAAAACTATTGAAACGAGAAGCACAGCATGTAGAAGGATTCGCACCAGAAGTTGCTGTTGTAACCCACGCAGGTGGATCAAAATTGGACGAGCCGTTGATTCTGCGACCGACATCAGAAACAATCATGTATGAAGTGTTCAAGGATTGGATTCATTCATATCGAGATTTACCGTTATTGATCAACCAATGGGCGAATGTTATCCGATGGGAAATGAAAACAAAACCGTTTTTACGAACGACTGAATTTTTGTGGCAAGAAGGACATACTGTTCATACAACTGAAGCCGAGGCCGACGCGTATGCACGAAAAATGCTTGGCGTGTACGAGGCGTTCTTTCGAGATTACATGGCAATTCCAGTAATTATTGGTGTGAAATCTGAAAATGAAAAATTTGCAGGAGCACTTCGTACCTATACATGTGAAGCGATGATGCAGGACGGGAAAGCTCTTCAAATCGCGACATCACACAATTTGGGTGATAACTTTGCAAAGGCATTTGAAATTAAATTCCTTGATGCAGATGGAACATGGAAATTCGGATGGCAGACATCATGGGGTCTTTCAACGCGATCAATCGGAGGTTTGATCATGACGCACAGTGATGATAAGGGAATGATTATTCCGCCAATGATGGCACGCACTCAGATTGTAATTGTGCCAATCATTTCGAAACCTGAAATGAAGGAATCTATCGAGGAAGCAGCGCAGGCAATTACAGGAACACTTCGCAGTGCAGAATACGATGTTCATGTTGATACACGAGACATTCGTCATGGTGAAAAATACTTTGATTGGGAGAAAAAAGGAATGCCGATTCGTATTGAAATCGGACCAAAGGATATCGAGAATAATTCAGTAGTAATTGCGCGACGCGATACTGGAGAAAAACAGACCGTTTCAAATACAGACATTGTTTCAAAAGTTACTGAAACACTGAATACAATGCAAAAAGATTTACATGATAAAGCACTTGCGATGCGAAAGGAAAATATTGTGAGCGTTGATTCGTGGGACGAATTTACTAAGGCACTGGAAGACAAAAAGTTTATCATGGCGCACTGGGACGGAACAACCGAAACGGAAAAAGTGATTAAGGATGAAACAGGTGCAACGATTCGATGCATTCCATTTGATTCACAGGAAGAATCTGGAAAGTGTATAAAAACAGGGCGCGATTCAATGAAACGAGTTTTGTTTGCAAAGGCACATTAATAAAAAAGCATTCTTTACGAATGCTTTTTTATATTGTCAATACCTTTTTTGTTTATTGGTTCCATGCTATATTCCTTGCATCTTATGTTTAAAAATCTCTACAACAAATTCTCTAATGACATTGGAATCGACCTTGGAACAGCTAATACGCTGGTATATTTGCGTGGAAAGGGGATTATCATCAATGAACCGTCTATCGTTGCCCTGAACACCAAAACAGGCCGAATCGTGGCCGTTGGGACAGAGGCAAAGCAAATGCTTGGGCGAACACCAACCCATATCAAAGCAATTCATCCTGTGGTTGATGGTGTTATTTCAGATTTTGAAGTAACCGAGGAAATGTTGGCATATTTGATCGGAAAAGCTGAAAAGATTTCTCCTAAAACATTTCGACCACGCGTGGTAGTTGGAGTTCCATCTGGAATTACTAATGTTGAACATCGTGCTGTATATGATGCAGCAATTTCTGCAGGAGCACGAGAAGTGTATATTATTGAAGAGCCTATGGCAGGTGCAATTGGAATTGAGCTTCCTGTACTTGATCCAGTTGGATGTATGATTGTTGATATAGGAGGTGGAACAACTGATATTGCTGTGATGTCACTTGGTGGAATCGTGCAATCAAAATCAATTAAACTTGCAGGTGATAAAATGAATCAAGATGTTATTGATTATTTACGAAACGAATATAAAATATTAGTAGGCGAGAAAACCGCAGAAGAAATTAAAGTTGCTGTTGGTTCAGTGCAGTCAAAATCAGAAGGTCTTGAAATTGCTGTCCGTGGACGAGATTTAATTTCAGGTTTGCCACGCGAAATTATGATTTCAGATCGTGATATTTACGAAGCAATTCATAACTCAGTTCAAGTTATTATTGATGGAATTCGTGAGGTACTAGAAACAACACCACCAGAAATTGTATCAGATGTTATCAATCGGGGAATGTTTATCACAGGAGGTGGAGCATTAATTCACGGAATCGATACTATTATTTCAGATACATTCAAAGTACCAGTTCATATCCCAACAGAGCCATTGTCAGCAGTAGCACGCGGTTGCGGAATCGTACTTGAAGACTTGGAACATTTCCAACAAGTTTTAATCAAGGAAGACTATGTCATCCCATTTCAATCCTAATACTCGAATAAATCGCAAAAACTCTGCACCTATCGGAATCGTGGTCAGAGTTTTTGTTGCGATTATTGTACTTGCTCTATTTTTTATTGCAGCGAAATTTATATCTCGCACAGCTTCATCGGTGACTACATCTGCGTCAGACTTAATTGCGCAAACAATTAATATGGCAACACCAAAATCTGTACTCGTTGCACGACAAAATGCATTGCAATTACAAAACGAACAATTACACCAACAGTTATTAGGAATGCAATTAACCGAAGACGAAAACAATTCGTTGCGCACTATTTTAAATTATCCAAAGATCGCATCTGTTGCTATGCCAGCTCGTGTGATTTCAAAACCGTCATCTAACATCTATGACCGTATAATAATTGATCAAGGGTCAAAAAATGGAGTTACTGTTGGTGATAAAATTATTGCAGGTGAAAATAGCTATCTTGCAACGATTGATACAGTAACCGAAACAACAGCAGAAGGAACATTAGTTTCAGGAAGCTTTTTTACAGGAGATGCAATTATTACGCGACTTGGAATCACGGTTCCAGTTGAGGGAAAAGGAAGTGGAAACTTTGAATTGCATGTTCCACGAGATTTGGATGTGCGTGAAAACGATGTCATGACATTGCCTGGATCACCCGATTTTATCTTTGGAGTTATCAAGTCTGTTCAGTTTGATGAGCGAGATCCATATCAGAC
>DAOLZR010000040.1:0-4858 GCA_035426405.1 Minisyncoccota bacterium
TACAAGGTGTGTTTTTCCAATACCGGTTGACCCATAAATAAATAATGGGTTAAATGACCCAGGTTTTTTAATAACAGCTTGAGCTGCTGAGTACGCAACTTCATTAAATGATCCAATAATAAATGTTTCGAATGTATATTTTGGATTTAAGTTGTTTTTCTTTGGAATTGAATGATCAAGAGGAAGTTCTTGCATAACCTCTTTTTCAATTTTCTCTTGTTCTGATGTGATAGGTGCTACAACCACCTTTGCTGGTTTTTTTGCGATTATAAACTCAACAGAACGAATATTTTCTCGGTGACTGCGGATAGATTTTAATACTTCACGGCTAAATTTTGTCGCAAGCCAGTCTTTAATAAATTCATTAGGAACACCTACAAAGAAAACGCCGTCTTCCTCACGCACAGCGTGAGTGTTTTTGAACCACGTCGTAAAATTGGCCTTTGAAACGGACAATTCTATTTCAGCGAGTACGGTTTCCCAAAGGTTAGTGACATCCTGCATACACGATCAAAAAGAGTTATTGCGCACCTAATAAAAAGATATCCACAGTATATATCCTTTTGCTTGTTATGTGAAATTTAAATACTGGGTTTTCCATGTGGATTACCTGTTGAAAAAGTGGATAACCAATCATTCTAAAGTTTGTCAAAAAACCTTGCACAATTTTTATTTTCATGTATTATGGCTCTATCTATGTCAGTTACCTACCAACCAAAGGTTAAAAAACGAAAAACAACTCACGGTTTTTTAGTGCGTCAAGCAACAACAAGTGGGCGAAACACTATTCGTAATCGACGCCGAAAAGGACGAACTAAATTAGCTGTATAATAAACAAAAAAACCTTATAAAATAAGGTTTTTTTGTTTATTTCTTTTAAAATCAACTCGCAATTACCAGAAAACTGTAATTTAATGACAAATTATGCTAATCTCACGATATGATTTCAAGTAAATATCGTATTTCCAAGTCCTATTTCCCTACTATTTTACGAAACCCTTCTATATCTGGGGACTATTTCCGCGCAGTAATCGCACCCTCTATTTCAAAGGATTTACCGCATTTTGCTACGATTATCTCAAAAAAACACGCAAAACTTGCTGTAATGCGTAATTTATTCCGTCGTACCGTCTACCAGGTAATTCATGATCAAATCAGTCAATTACCAATAAAATCAATTATTTTTGTGATGCAAAAGTCTATTCCTTACGAAAAAACCGCATTAGGACGAAAAAATACTACAAATAAGCTTTCCGACGATATAAAAAACATATTAGACCAGGTTATTAAAAAATATGACAAAAACAAGTAATTCACCCTTGAAAGTTGTTGGTATTTTCTTGATCAAGATATATCAATTGGTATTACGACCACTATTCCCTTCCACATGTAGGTTTACGCCCACTTGTTCAGAGTATTCGATTCAAGCAATACAAAAATATGGTTTTTTAAAGGGTGTATATTTGGGTATAAAACGCATATCGCGCTGCCATGGAGGTAATATTGGAGGGTTGGATGAATTAAAATAGTCACTATCTCAAGGTGTATCTTTATGATATAATCATGTTCTATGTTTAACACAATTGTTTTTATACCACTTACCAATGCGCTTGTATTTTTAACATCATTATTATGGGGAAATATTGGACTTGCTGTTATTGTTTTAACAATATTAATCAAGTTTATCCTTCTACCCTTCTCGTACGCTCAGACAAAGAGTCAGATTGCTGTAAAAAAGATTCAACCATTAATAGATGCGATTAAGAAAAATACACCAGACAAGGCTGAACAAACAAAAAAAATAATGGAATTATATAAAGAACATAATACTAATCCATTATCTGGTTGTTTACCTCTTATTATTCAACTACCAATTATTATTGCGCTGTACCAAGTATTTTTACAAGGGGCGTCAGTTGATGGAAGTGTCCTTTATTCATTCGTCCAGGCACCCGAACAAATTTCAAACATGTTTCTTGGGATTAATATGACCAGTAAAAGTATTATTGTTGCATTAATTGCAGGTGTTTCCCAATACTTTCAATTAAAAATGTCTCCAAGCATGAAAGAAGATCCGGCAGTCGCAACAACTGATGCGCCCGATATGCAGACCGCTATGATGGGTAATATGCAAAAGACCATGAAGTACACCTTACCTGTTATGATTACTGTGTTTGCCGCTGTGGTGCCAGCCGCAGTTGCGTTATATTGGGTAGTAACAAACTTATTCCAAATTATTCAAGAATGGTGGATTAATAAAAAGATTAACGCATTATCACCTGTTAAGGTATAAAATAAAAACATCTCATACGAGATGTTTTTATTTAACTATTTTTAGTCCTCACCCCCGACACGATACGACCATAGTTCATAATTGTTTTTATTCATAAAATAAATGTAACCCATTTCAGGATAAGACTCCATTCGGAATATATCAATCGACTCGTTTGGTGTAGCTATCTGCACTAGTTGATTTTCAGATAGTGTATAACTCCATAATGAGTCATTAAAACCTATTACACCTTGATACCATGCATCCGGATATAACCCTGTTGGTATTTCGTCAGGAATACCGCAAAATAATTGATCATTTGAATACCAGGAACATTTTTCGGGAAATGTAGTAAAAGGTACTATTTTTTGTTTCCCAGAAGACAGGAACACAATCTTTGTTATTAGTTGCCCATTTTCAATTGCTGTAACTAATACTCGCGTACCATCAGGACTTGTTAGTGTTGTAAGCCCTGCTGACGGCCCTATAAGTTTTGAAAATGTTTTTGTTACAGGATTAAGTCCATACATATAACCACCAACCCTCCCTGTTGCATAGGTTGTCATAGTAATTAAATTTTCATTCACATATTGAGGCATCCATTCATTAAAAGACGAATCGAACACTTGGCGAACAGATCCACCATCAAAAGATTGAATATATCCTTTTGTTCTAAGGTTTTCTTTCTCCAAGAAAAAAAGAGTATTACTAGATCTATTTTTAGATACCTGAGCTAGATACCCATTCACAAGAGATCCTTTTAATTCAACAGATTCATTTAGTGTCTTGTTGAGTTCCTGAGCAAGTGTTATACATTCCGTAGAAATTGCGTTCCTGGTTTTTTCATCCAAAATTCCCGTACCATCAAGAGAGAATCCTTTTTGAATCTGCTTTACTGCTTCCTCGGTTTTTTTTCCGAAACTCCCATCAACCTTATTATTCTGATTTAATTTTAAATTAATATAAGATTGTAGATTCTGAACATCAACACCTTTTGACCCTGTTTTAATATCGTTCGAATAAGTGATGAACTGACAATAATTTGGTAATGTCGGTGGCGGAGGAATGATCAATTTGAATGTTTCTATACTATTGTTTTTCTCATATCGTAGAAAACCAATAGATCCATTCTTATTAAAAACCAATTCTTCTGCAGCGGGTAAGTTAGTTTTTGTTATCTTTGAATTTAAAATCGAATCCTCTTCTAAAACACCGTTGAAAATATGACCAGTACGCTGATCGTTATACCTTATATGATTAGTTGTAATTGGTTTCAGTACAATTTTTTCTTTTTTTGTAATAGGGTCAATAATTGTTTCACTTTCATTTTTTATTGTTGTGAATGATCCAAATCCCGAAACTGGGAATGATGTAATTTTACGTAAACGCGCACGCGAACTAACTGAAACCTGATTAGCAATCAACTCAGCGATTGGTGTTTGTGTTGTATCACCAACAATCTGCACATCTCCAAGTTTTCCAGGCTGTTGACCAAACGGAACTAGGTTTTGTCCTACATCAACTGTTTGAACATTTTGTTTTTTACCAGAGAAAATAAAATAAGCAGTAACAGCTAAAAAAAGCAATATTACAACAGTAGCAATAGTTAATAGTCGTTTTCCTCGTGTATCCATATAACACAGTATATATTAAAAAACTTCCCAACGGAAGTTTATTTGTCTAATTTAGACCAATACTTATTTGCAAATGCTAAGTTATCACGACCATAGCTTGCACCTGCAAATGAGTTATGATATGGGTCAAAAATATCACCATTTTTTACATATAACCTAAAAACATCATTACTTAGTTGGAATAATCCTTTATAAGAACCGTTTGATTTTTCAGGCTTACAACCAGCACTCTCTATTTTACAAACCGCACGCAAAACTTTTTGATCGAGACCTGTTTTTCCACTTGCCTGTCGTAAAGCCTCTTCAACATTTTGTGCTGCTAATTTTGGATCTGCCTGAAATGCAAGTATTTTTTTCTGCCAATATAATAAAAAGCTTGCAGGTGTGACAATTGATGAGCCTGTTAATTTTTTAAAATCTGAACCTATATTATTCCTCATGTTTCTATTAATATCAGACCGTGTGAAAGGATTGTTGGTGGGAACAGATGAATATCCTTTTTTTGCTGCCCATATAATTGCCATACCACCACTAGGACCTTGTTGGTGAAGTAGATACATCAACATAGGGGGCTCGATTCTTGCAAGAGAAGTTGAAATATTCGACCCATCTATACTTTCGATTGATTTAATAAATTCTGGATCTGAAGCGCGATCTTCCACAGCAAATGGAACTTCTGGAATTTCTGGCTCCACAATCAACAAATCAGGGTTAATAGTCTTCAAAATAACAAAGATACCTAACAATAATAGTAATCCCATAACAACACCTAATATCTTTTCTTTTAACTGTGCAAAGGTCTGAACATTCTTGTCATTAGCTGCATACTGGAATCCATATACTGTAAGCATTACTACTCCTATTACTCCAGCTACTCCTAATCCTATTTGAAAGATGAAGTTGATGAATCCACCAATACCATCAGATCCAGAGGAGGTGGTGTCGATGGATT
>DAOLZR010000041.1:0-4800 GCA_035426405.1 Minisyncoccota bacterium
TGATCGATTCATTTTTGTATCTACAACCTCTGACATTTTATGCATACGATCATCCACGGTTCGAGATACTTCGTTTAATTGTTGAAGGATCAATTTTAGCCCAGTATCATCTGTTTTTTGTTCTGGTGGTTTCTTGAAAAACCCTACATAAATTAACAGTAGGGTAATAATAACTAATAAGGTAATCAATAGTGCAGTCATATGGTGAAGTATATCAAATTTATTAAGTGATGAGAAATCGCTTGACGAAAACATGACACAGGTATAGAGTTTATATAAATAACCAAATAAACCTAACATATTATGGCCGAAGATCGAAAACTCCAAGCTATTGTAGAGTTTCTAAAACTATGTCAGGAACTTTACGAAAGTACCTCAACAATCACAAGAGAGCTCTATGTTTCAATGCTGTGCTACGCCGGTAATCCACAGGGATATACGCCAGCAAGTATTATTGCAATGAGCAAGCAAAGCCATTTCTACATCCCTGTGACCATTCATGGGTTAATGCAGGAAATTAAGAAAAAGTTCAACCTTTAAGACAGAAATCAATCAGCCCAATTAATCTGCAGCATCCATAAATATGGTTGTTGCAGATTTTTCTTTTACCTATTTCATGGTATAATCCCACCATATGTCACTTCAAGAAACAATAAAAGGCGGAATTAAAGACGCCATGAAAGCAAAAGATACTGTTCGATTAAATGTATTACGCGGACTCTCGACTGCATTTATGAATTATTCTGTTGCTAATGGTGGAACACCACAAACAGAATTAACTGATGAACAAACAGTTGATGTTATTACAAAAGAATCAAAAAAACGAAAAGATTCAATTGAACAATTCACTGCCGCAGGACGACAAGAACTTGCAGATAACGAATCAAAAGAATTGGAAATTTTGAAAGAATTTCTTCCTGCACAAATGTCACACGAGGAAATTATTCCTATCGCACTTGCAAAGATTACAGAAATGAATGCGGATAAAACAAAATCAGGAATGGTAGTTGGTGCTGTTATGAAGGAGCTGAAAGGAAAAGCTGATGGTGATGATGTTAAAAAAGTAATCGATAATTTATTAGCTTAGTTACAATCTAATTCACAAAAGATGGAGCATGACCTCTCATGGTCTTGAGATCGAGCATTCATAGAATGCGAAGCCGAGCTTTCGAGGGAATTTTCGAAAGACCATGAGAGGTTGTGCGTAATCTTGCATAAATCAATATGATTAAAATTCTTTTAAAATGGCTTGCACTTACGCTTGCCGTGCTTGCAACTGCATATATTGTTCCAGGAATTTCTGTAACAACATTTGTCGTAGCATTGTTTGTAGCTCTTGTACTTGGATTAGTAAATACATTTATTAAACCGATAATTTCAATCCTTACACTACCAGTAAACATCTTAACTCTTGGATTGTTTGGAATTATACTAAATGCACTATTCTTTTGGCTTGCATCATTGATTGTTACTGGGTTTTCAATCTCTGGATTTGTTCCGGCGTTGATTGGGTCAATTGTAGTATCATTAATTATGTGGATTATTGACCTATTTATCTAAACCGTAAACTTCCTATCTAGGGAAGTTTTTTGTTGTGTGATAGTATTATTTCATATGAAATTTATAAAGAATTTATTTGAAAAACGCACTGTGTTGATAACACATGATCAAGGCTTTCATGCTGACGATGTTATGGCGTACGCTATTTTACAAGAAGTATTAACTAAACGCGGCCAGCGTTGGAAATTAATACGAAGTCGTGATGAATCAGTTATTAATACTGGCGATATCGTATTTGATACGGGAAATGAATATACTCCCGAAAAAAATATTTATGATCATCATCAAGCAGAGCGAGCAGGAGCTCGTGATAATGGAGTCATGTATGCATCAGCTGGTTTAATCTGGAAACATTTTGGTAAAGAAATTTGTAGTAGCGACGATGTATGGCAATCTATTGATCGATGTATCATTCAAGAATTAGACGCAGGTGATAATGGTCAAAATTATATTGGACAATTTTTGTTTCCAGATTCAGGATACACAAGTCTTGGGATTCATATTGCAAACTTTGGACCAATTAACGACGAATCAAGTAGTCCGTGTGAAATGCTCATGCGTTTTGAACGAGCAGCATCATTTGCTCGTGGAATATTAGTCCGCGCAATTGCAAGTCGTAACGCATTAGAGCGCGCATTTGCCGAAGTAACGACGGTTTATAAAAACTCAGAAGATAAAAGTATTCTAGTATTCGAAAAAAATTACGATCGACCAATCTGGAAGCGCTTGGCGGAATTTCCGGAACCTATTTATGCAATTTATCCAAACATGAAAGGATCTGGGTGGAAAATTGAATGTATTCCGGTCAATCCTATTTTAATGGAATCACGAAAACTACTTCCTGAATCTTGGCGAGGACTTCGTGATGAAGAACTTACGAAAGTAACAGGTGCCGCAGATGCAAAATTCTGTCATCCATCCGGATTCTTATTCGGATCAGAAACAAAAGAAACTGCTATTGCTTTAGCAAAAAAAGCCCTCGGGAGTGAGTAATTTGATTTTTTTCAAAAAGTGTGCTATTTTAAAAATCTTATGGCACTTATCGATGAAGTACACATTCATATCTCGGCAGGACGCGGCGGTGACGGCGTTGTTCGTTGGCGCCAAGAAAAATTCAAACCTTTGTCTGGTCCAGGTGGTGGAAACGGAGGCGCAGGTGGAGATGTCTGGATAGAAGCAGTATCCGATATTGGGTATTTAGACTTTTATCGAAACAGTAAAGATTTCCAAGCGCAAAATGGTAATTCTGGAGCAAACTTTGGCCGACAGGGTGCAGAGGGTCCAGATTTAACATTAAAATTTCCTGTTGGTTCAGTGATTACAAACATGATCACAAAAGAAGTATTTGAATTAAATCATGTTGATCAAAAAGTTTTAATATTAAAAGGTGGACGCGGAGGACTTGGAAATGAATATTTCAAGTCATCTAAAAACACGACACCTCGCGAATCTACCCCTGGCGCACCAGGAGAATTTGCTGATTTTCATGTTGAACTTCGTATGTTTGCCGATATTGGGTTAGTTGGATTACCATCAGCTGGTAAATCAACATTATTGAACGCGCTAACAAATGCAAAATCAAAAGTTGCAGCGTATCACTTTACAACACTTGATCCACACCTTGGTGCATTTTATGAATTTGTTATTGCAGATATTCCAGGATTGATCGAGGGCGCAAGTGATGGAAAAGGACTTGGAACAAAATTCCTAAAACATATCACACGAACCAAGGCAATTGCGCATATTTTGTCACTTGAAAGTGAAGATCTATTAAATGACTACACAGTTATCAAGAAAGAACTTGGTGAACATGACCCAGAACTTCTTGAAAAAAATGAAGTAATTATATTCACAAAGTCTGACATGGTAGACGAGAAAACATTGAAAGAAAAATTGAAATCAGTTGCAAAGATTACGAAAGGAAAACAATCATTTGTAGTTTCGGCGTATGATGATGCATCTATCAAAGAATTAGGGGATGGGTTGGTGAAAATATTAAGGAAATAAAAAGACTTCCAATTAAGCGAAGTCTTTTTATTACTCTGAGTTTATTCGAAAAAAATGTAATCCGGATTAAGGATTACATTTATAAATTTAAGGCAATTCTAACCTAGTTATTTGCAAAAAACATAGCCATCGCGTTCTTTTTTTGCTGCTAATAAGCACATGCAGCCTAATCCGCCAAAAACGTCAGCAAGAGCTAATCCTGCAATATTAACCGCTGTTAAAACTAAACCTATGAATGCAAATAAAAGGATAATTCCCATAATCGCAAAAAGATTGTAACTACTCATAAAATAATATTTAATTTTTATTTTAGAACAATATCGTTCTTAATTCTATAATAGCATAATAATGAAAATAAGTCAAGTATCTGAAAAAGCCTTATTTTGCTATTATAATTCACATGATTGAACGAAACGGAATTACATACTATCCAACCATCGGTTTGGAGATCCACGCAGAACTTGCTACTGATAGCAAGATGTTTTGTTCGTGTAAGAATGATACCGACGAACAGAATCCTAATGTAAATATTTGTTCTGTGTGTATGGCACATCCTGGAACACTTCCTGTACCAAACGCAAAAGCTATTGAGTCTGTCATCAAAGTTGGTCTTGCAATGAATGCAGATATTGCAAACTTTTCAGAGTTTGATCGAAAGAATTATTTCTACCCAGATATTCCAAAAGGGTATCAGATTTCACAGTACAAATACCCAATCGTTTCAAACGGTGAATTAAACGGAGTAAAAATTACTCGTATTCACCTTGAAGAAGATACCGCAACTAGTAAACACGACCGTGGAGACTTTTCTTTGGTAGATTACAACCGTGCAGGCGTTCCGTTGATGGAACTTGTAACAGAGCCAGTGATTCATGACGCAGAAACTGCTATGAAATTCGCAAAAGAATTACAATTGTTAGTTCGAACGCTTGGTGTAGCGCATGCAAATATTGAAAAAGGTGAAATGCGTATCGAAGTGAATATTTCTGTTTCAACCGACCCTGAAAAGCTTGCTACGAAAGTTGAGGTAAAAAACATTGGATCAATCACTGCAGCAGGAAAATCAATTGATTACGAAATTGATCGTATGATTGGATTATACGAAGCAGGAAAAGGAGACGAAATTGTTCAGGAAACACGAGGATGGGACGAAAATAAGCAGGGAACATTTTCACAACGAAAAAAGGAAAACAGTAACGACTACCGTTATTTCCCAGATCCAGATATTCCAAA
>DAOLZR010000042.1:0-4488 GCA_035426405.1 Minisyncoccota bacterium
TAGGAGTTGTTTTAGTTGCTTGCTATATTATTGCAATAGCACTACCATTTTTATCTTTTGGTTCACTCTTCAAATTAATTCCTTTAACATTACTACAAATCGCACTATTAATTGGAATCGCCGCTGTATACCTTTGTGCCAATGAACTTGCAAAGAAATTTGTATTCGCAAGAAAATAAAAAAGACTGCCCCACAGTCTTTTTTATTTGAAATTTTCTTGGTATACTGTTATCAATATGAATCATAACAATATTATCATTTCCGTATCTGGAGCGCGTGAATCCGACCATTGTGGGCTTAATGCACTACAAATGGGTAAAGAACTTGGTGAAGTTTTAGCAAAACATAATTGCACCGTCACATGTGGTGCAGTGACTGGTTTTCCGTTGTGGGTTGCGAAAGGTGCAAAACAATCCGGCGCAAATGTTATTGCTTTTTCACCAGCGGTGAATCAGGATGAACACATGAATGTGTATAGGATGCCTGAACCATCTGAATTTTTTAATTTAGTTGTATACACCGGATTTGGATTTTCTGGATCTGATTTATTAATGACACGATCATCAGATGCAGTAATATTTGGTTGTGGACGCGTTGGAACCGTTCATGAATTTACACTCGCTTTCGCAGAAGGAAAAATAATCGGAGTATTAGAAGGAGATTGGGCAAGCGATGAATTAATCAAAGATATCTTACGGGCAGATATTGCACGACAGCACGATACGATTGTGTTTGATAAAGATCCAAATCGTTTAGTAGAACAGGTGATTAAAAAGGTAAAAGACAAGAAATTAAAAGCCTCTTTATAGGGCTTTTTGTCAACTCGTCAGAAGTAGGGGAAAGGAATATACTGGCAATATGAACATGGAAATGGGACAATTCAAACGCGCACCTGGTAGTCGTGTTCCACAGGAATCGGCTCCAAAACAGCCTGAAAGCCATTTCGAGCAGTGGACATCACAAGCAAAGGATCTTATAGACCGGATTGATCACAGTCCGCAATTAGAGGAAACTGAGCCAGGTGTAGTATTTGCTCAGGATTTACTAGAACTCCTCAGTCCCAAATCATCAAGTGAATTAGAAGGTCTTTTTGATAGACTATATGGCGATATTACAAATCATGACTTCCTTACATTTGGCGATAGGATTGTTATGGCTCACGATACTTCAATTAATGAGCTGGGTACTAATTTTGCTGATTTTTCAGCTGTTCTGGAAAAATTACCTATTCCAGTGTTTAATAAAGATCTTATTCAAAAACGAAACAATCTTACTCAGGCTTTTTCCAATCGAGCCAATCAACTTCTTGGAAAATAAAACCATCACAAATAGTGGTGGTTTTATTGTGATTGCAGTATAATAAAAGAGTTTATGGACCCTGATGAAATTATCAAAAAAATTGAACAAGCCTATGAATCTGCTATAAAGGAATTAGACTTGCTAGATAAAGAAAAGCGAGGCATTATTGCGGGCTATATCAAGGAATTGGAAGCTCGAAAAATCGAAGAAATCAGGGAACAATTGCGTGTATTATCATCAAATACTGTCCAGAATTAACAATTTTAATTTATTTTATATGGATTACGCCGAACAATTACAAAAAATCAATCAAGCTAAGGAAGCAGGAAATGCTGCTGATTTAGAGTCAATTAGATATTCAGTAGAACAAGACCGTCTTCTTGAAGAGAACATGGGAAATACTATGGTATTAATGGCCGCAGAAAAAGCTCTTGAAAAATTAGGCTCACACACAGGTGTTTCTACGAGCGCATCGTTTGATCAGATTACTCGCACAGGTGGAACACCTGACGATGTTACTGCGCTTACTGCAGGCATTGATGATCAGATAAATAAGTCAGAACTAAAAGGTCGTATAACAATACTTTCTGCTATTCCGGAAAATATGCGAACTACAGCTCAGCAACAAGAATTAGCTGAAGCGCATACCAGACTTGGAACTACTCCCGAAGTTACTATTAAAAGTTCATATGTTCCCACAAGTAAAAAAATGGAATACGATTTTGATTTTTCAAAAGCCAATGAACTTCCCGACTATGCACAGATGGCTAAAAACGGTCCAAGCTATCAGGAATTAGCAAATGGAACAATGGAGAACTATGCAGGCAATATGGAATCACAGATTGCATCAGGATCATCACTTTGGGATACGCCTACTGATGCGCCAGAACCTATGACTTTTTCTGCGCCAACACAATCACCAAATGAAGATATAAACAAATTCCATAAAAATTACTTGAAACAACAAATCGATACTGTTTCAAAAAGAATTAGCGAAGGAAGTGGCACGGAAGCAGATTTGGAACGAGGTATGGATCTTGAAAACAGACTTGCAGAATATAGTAAACCGAAAGTAGAAGTGACTATTCCACAAGTAGAAGATAACGAAAATGTTGTTGAAAATAATAATGAAGATGTCGAATCAACAGAACAAAGCTTTGAGGAGCAAAAAGAGGCTATTCAGGCCGCATGGGAACAGGAACTGGAAAATCCAGATGTTGATATGGAAACATATATCAATAGTCGAAATGATATCAGCGATGAAGCAAAGCTAAGAATTATAGATAGTAAAGAAAATGAAACAGCAGGAAAACCAAGAGCTATTGGAGCGTTTAAATATCTTGCAGGGAAAATATCCGCAGAAGAATTTATGGCTCCTGGGAAACATGAATTTGGAGACGGAACATATGGTTTTCGATATAAAAGAACCATGCCTAATTTGAAACAATATGCAGATCAATACGCTGCAGCGTTTAAACCATTGTATGACAAGATAAATACAAAATACCAAGATCAGCTAGACGAATTGGAGGTGACTGAATCATATGCTGACAGACCCACTCAAGCCAAAGAAATACTTGCGACTCCACCGCCGATTCCGCAACAATTTTCAGTGCCAGAGGCTGATGCTAGTTCAATCTTGGAGCAAAATACAGTAAATAAGCCGTCAGTTGAAAATAGTTCAAACATTACTCCTTTAGAGTTTAATGCGTTTATTGATTCTGGAATTGTTTCATTTGAACTTTTAAAGAGTATTGCTAATAAGATAAAGATAGGAGAAAAACTAACTCAAGAAGAACTTGCAATCCATGCTGCTAAAACAGTCGAGATTGAAGGATTGTTAAGAATATATAAGGAAGATGCCACAATTCCTAGTAATGTAAGAACTGAAAGCAAAACTAATGAAGATACAAAAAAAACTACTTCAGAAGATTTTTTACCTGCTCGCGCAGCATAAAAAATAAAACACCCGTTCGGGTGTTTTATTTTACTTGCTCTACAATCTGTGCAAATGCAGTAGGATTTGTTCGTGCAATTTCTGACAAGACTTTTCGGTCAAGAGTAATATTTTTTACTTTCAACATGTTGATGAACTTACTGTAAGTAACTCCCAATGGTCGAAGCGCTGCGTTCATGCGGATAGTCCACAATCGTCGCATATCATTCTTTTTATCTTTTCGGTGTGTAAATGCGTATACTCCTGCTTTGATGATAGCAACCTTTGCAGCTCGTTCAGTTGTTGAACGCTGATGTCGGTAACCTTTTGCATCGGCAAGGACATTTCGTCGTCGTTTTGCGGAGATAACTCCTCGTTTTACTCGTGTCATATAATTGGTGAAGTGAAGGCAAGTAAGCTAGTTACTATTTAGGGAGCCTTACCTCGTGATAATTTAGAATAATAATAAATGTTATTTAACCAAACCTGGAAGAAATCGTCCCATAGTTTTGTTGTTCATAGCATTAAAGTCACCTTCGACTTTACCGTTCAATTGCTTGCTTCGGCTTTGTTTTGCATTGAAGTGGTTGAATCCTGGTTTACGCGCTTTCAACTTACCGTTTTTGGTAATTGCCAATCGCTTTGTAAAGGATTTATTTGTTTTTTGGCTCATACAATTTTTTTAATAATTATTTTTTAACGATTGCGCGCTCCAAGGTAACGACAATACCTTTTGGACTTTCTTTGAAGCCGTCGATCACTTTGTGTTCAACAGAGATTTCATTCACGATACGCTGTAAGCGTTCTTGTAAGAATTCTTTACCCATTGCTTTAATGCGACCTCGGAGGAATAATTCAATCTTTACACGGTGTCCCTCTTCTAGCCACTCACTTGCTCGTTTTGCTTTGATAGCAATATCGTGCTCGCCAGTACCTACTTTGATTTGGACATTTTTTACTTCACTTGAAGCCGTGTTTTGCTTGCTTTTTATATCCTTCTGCTTCTTTTTTTGTGCATAGGTGAATTTACCATAATCTACGATTTTTGCAACTGGTGGATGGGCATCTGGTGAAATTTCTACCAAATCCATTCCAAGCTCCATTGCCTTGGCAATTGCATCGCGTGTCTTCATAACGCCCAAGTTTCCAAGTTCGTCAGACAATACGCGTACCTCGATAGCTCTGATATCATTATTTATTTTTACTCGTTCGATTTTCATTCAGATAATTCGTAGATGTTATATGGAATAATA
>DAOLZR010000043.1:0-4373 GCA_035426405.1 Minisyncoccota bacterium
TCAATTCACATTGGAAATCTACGAGCCTTTCTGCTTGGCGATATTGTTCGTCGAGTATTCGAATACAACGGATACGAAACAAAACAAGTCATGAATATTACCGATATTGGACACTTGGTTTCAGATGGTGATGACGGCGATGATAAAATGACAAAGGGATTAAAACGCGAAGGAATGGAAATCACACTGGAAAACATGTTAAAACTTGCGCGTACTTATGAAGACATTTTTGTGAATGATATTACTGAAATGAATATCTTGAAACCAAAGATTCTTCCACGAGCAAGTGAACATATTGATGAAGATATTGAAATTATTAAAAATCTTGAAGAAAAAGGATTTACTTATGTGATATCTGATGGAGTGTATTTCGATACAGAAAAAATGCCAGATTATGGAAAACTTGGCGGACTATCCAGTTCAAACGAGTCTCGTATTGGTGAACAAACTGAAAAGAAAAATCATCGTGACTTTGCATTGTGGAAATTCGACGATACAAAAGGCTGGCCATCTCCATGGGGACAAGGCTTTCCTGGTTGGCATATCGAATGTTCTGGAATGGGGATGAAATATTTAGGTGCACAATTTGATATTCACACTGGCGGACATGACCTTGCAAGCGTTCATCACAATAACGAAATCGCACAGTCAGAATGCTCGACTGGTCATGCTCCGTTTGTAAACTATTGGCTGCATAACGAATTTGTAAATATCGGTGATACAAAAATGGCAAAGTCTGGTGATAATTCTATTACTATGGAAACAGTGCGAGAAAATGGGTATAGTCCATTATCGCTGCGATATTTATACTTACAGTCACATTATCGATCTCAGGTTTCATTTTCATGGGATTCACTATCTGCATCAGAAACTGCTTTGAGAAAATTACAAAACTATGTTTCAAAAATTACAGAAACTGGTGAAGTTTCAGAATCATATAAAATATTATTCAACGATATCGTAAATGATGACTTAAACACTGCAGGAGGACTCGCAATTGTGTGGGAGTTAATTAAAAACTCAGATGTGTCAGATACTGATAAACGCGCAACTATATTGGATTTTGATAAAGTACTTGGATTACAACTTGATCAAATTACATCAGAGGATGAATCATTTGAAATTCCAGAACACTTACAAAAATTATTGAAGGAGCGAGAAATTGCTCGTGAAAAACAAGACTGGCATACATCAGACTTGATTCGAAATGAAATTCAAGCAATGGGTTATGTTTTAAAAGATACGGATGATGGACAGAAGGTTAGAAAGGTATAATGTTCACACAAAAAGCGGCTAAAGGCCGCTTTTTGTCATCCTGAACTAGATTCAGGATCCAGAGTTCTAAAAACTTTCAGATAAATCTTTCCATAAAGGATTATCCTTCTCTATCAAGTCTAGTTTCCATTTACGTTTCCAGGCTTTTAATTGTTTTTCTCGGGTAATTGCAGATTCAGAGTTTTCAGTACTTTCATAATAGACAAGTTTGTTTACAGAATATTTTGCAGTAAAACTTTTATCATGTATTTTCGATTTATGCTCATTTATACGCTTTTCCAGATCACTAGTAACTCCAATATAAATCGCGCCATTGCGATCGTTTGCGAGTATGTAGATATAAAAGAGTTTCGTTTGCATATACCCTGGATTCCAGCTCGTAGGCTGGAATGACAAATATAAATTATAATTCTTTCCTTAATTCCTCAATAATTTTCTTTGCATCTTTCGATAGTTTTTTTGGCATATCAATATGTGTTTCGATCAAGAAATCACCATTACGCATAAATCCTGCTGATACTCCTTTCCCTTTCAATTTAATCACATGGTTCACAGGCATACCCTCTGGAATTTCAATTGTCTCTTTCCCATCCAAAGTTTCGATTTCAATTTTTTTACCAAGTAATGCATCCACAAGTGATACATGTAGGTCCATAACCAAATGCTGACCCTCCTTTCGGATAGTAGGATGTTTTTCAACGATGGCTGTAATTATCAAACTTCCTGGGCGACCATCAGTCACTGTTTCTCCTGCGCCATCCATTTGTAATTGCTGACCATGAGTAACTCCTGCTGGAATACTGACAGAAACTTTTTTCATTCCAGATTGTTTTCCATCGCGATAATCGGGTACATCAATATCGCGTGTGAATCCACGAACAGATTCTTTGAATGTCATTTTCATTTGAACCTCGATATTTCGTCCACGACGAATGCGTCCACCGCCAAATCCAAAAGCTGCACCAAACAAGTCTCCCAGATCTATATCGCCCATATCAAACTGCGCTCCACCTCCTTGTTGGGCCTGTCGCATAATATCTTCCCAGTTGAACCCTCCAAAGCCACCTTGTCCAAATGGATTCCCCTGCTGACCACCACCGAACTGTGGACCACTTGATCCAAATTGATCATACTGTGCGCGTTTGTTTTTATCTGACAGTGTCTGATATGCCTCATTGATTTCCTTGAACTTTGCATCGTTCCCACCGTTTTTATCAGGGTGATGTTGATGTGCGAGTTTACGAAAAGCAGCCTTGATTTCGGCTTCAGAGGCTTTTTTATCGACACCTAATGTTTTGTAATAGTCTTTACTCATAATTGTTTAGTATACAGTGAATTATGTATTTGTCATGCCGGACCTGATCCGGCATCCAGGGTTTTACCAATTTTCAGAGAGATCTTCCCATTGAGGATTATTCTTTTCAATTAAATCTAATTTCCATTGTCTCGTCCAATTCTTTAATTGTTTTTCTCGAGCGATTGCGGATTCAGAATTTTCAGTGCTTTCATAATAAACAAGTTTATCTATAGAGTATTTAGCGGTAAAACTTTGTTCATGCATTTTTGTTTTATGTTGTTTTATTCGTTTTTCCAGATCACTAGTAACTCCAATATAAATCGTACCGTTGCGATCATTTGCGAGTATGTAGATATAAAAGAGTTTTGTTTGCATATACCCTGGATTCCGGATCAAGTCCGGAATGACAACAATATGAGGTTTCTCACCTCTAGACCGAACACATCTGACGATATGTTCGGAAAGAAGATTGAATTATTTATTGACTTAATAAGGAAACTTTGATATAATACTTATTAATAAAATACTAAATATGTTTGATTCTAATGATGAAGACGATGAAAGATTTTGGAATTTTATGATTTATAAAGTATGGGCAACGGATAAGGAGATGGAAGAAATGGATCCAATGTATTATGGTATAGCCATTATCATCATACTTATCATTATTGGTATTGCCGCTTTATTTGGAGCATATAATTAAGAATCCAAAAGAATTCAATCGATGTCTTCACTCTCGCATAAGCGGGAGTTTTTATTTCCCTTCTTCACTTCCCTCTTCTTTTGATTCCTCCGCTGCTGGCTCACCTTCTGGTGTTGCATTACCTGCAGCATTTTTTTCTTGTTCAGCTTTTTGAATCACTTCGTAGATTTTCATCAATTCGTTTGAAAGATTCATAGTTGCAGTATCAATTGCAGCTGCGTCGTCTTTGTCTTTTACTTCTTTCAATGCAGCGATATTTGTTTCGATTGCAGTTTTTGTTTCTACTGGAACTTTATCGCCATATTCTTTCAGAGATTTCTCTGCAGAGAATATTGCAGTTTCTGCTTCGTTTCGTTTATCAACAAGTTCTTTTTTCTTCTTGTCTTCGTCTGCAAATTTTTCAGCATCTTCCTGCATTTTCTTGATATCTGCATCTGACAATCCTCCTCCTGATTGGATGGTGATTGAAGCTTCTTTATTAGTTGCCTTATCAGTTGCTTTTACATTCAAGATTCCGTTTGCATCGATATCAAATGTTACCTCGATCTGTGGCATTCCTCGTGGAGCTGGTGCAATATCACCAAGAATAAATCGTCCCAATGATTTGTTATCTGTCACCATTGGTCGTTCACCCTGAACAATATGAATATCCACTGATGTTTGATTATCTGATGCAGTTGAAAAGACTTGTGATTTTGATGTCGGGATTGTCGTGTTTCGCTCGATCAATTTTGTAGCTACTCCTCCCATCGTTTCGATTCCGAGTGACAATGGAATTACATCCAACAATAATACATCCTTCACATCACCTTGTAATACTCCAGCCTGAACTGCAGCACCTAATGCTACTACTTCATCAGGATTGATAGTTCGGTTCGGTTCTTTTCCAAACAGTTTCTTTACTTCTTCTACGATTTTTGGCATTCGAGTTTGACCTCCTACCATGATGATTTCATCAATCTCACTCATTTTAAATGGTGAAGCCTCTACGGCTCGCTTTGTAATTTCAATTGATCGATCAATAAATTCTGCAGCCAATTCTTCCAATTTACTGCGAGACATTTTCATCATCAAGTGCTGTGGAACACCGTCGTTCTG
>DAOLZR010000044.1:0-4005 GCA_035426405.1 Minisyncoccota bacterium
ACATGAACTCCTCGTCCTGTAAGCGCGTTCAAATACACTGGCAATGTTGCAACCAATGTTTTTCCTTCACCTGTTCGCATTTCAGAAATATTTCCTTGATGCAATGAAATGCCTCCTAAAATTTGAACATCGTAGTGTCGTTCATTTCGAGTCCGCTTTGCAGCTTCGCGAACAACAGCATATGCTTCTGGTAATAATTCATCCAATGTTTCACCAGTTGAATAACGAGCTTTAAATTCGATCGTTTTTTCTTTCAACTGTTCGTCTGACAATTCATGCATTGCTGGTTCCAGATCATTAACCTGTTTCAGCAACGGCATAATTTTTTTAATATAGCGAGAACTTTCGCTCCCAAACATTTTTTCAAATAGTGACATATATAAATAGAGTAAAACCTTGAGTTAATTCATTCAGTACCGGAATATCCAGTCAGATTCAAGGTCGTTGTGTCATTGTACCATATAATAACCCTTTTGTAGACTACGCAGCATCTGGATTATATTGTGTGATCTATAATTTACGAAAAAACAAAAACCGCCCGAATGGACAGTTTTTGATACGAAATTATTTTCGTTTAGCAGTTTTCTTTGCAGCTTTTTTAGCTACCTTCTTAACAGCTTTTTTAGCAACTTTTTTCACTGCTTTTTTCGCAACTTTCTTAACAGCTTTTTTAGCTACCTTTTTTGCTTTTTTGATTGCCATAATGGTATCACCTATAGGTGTGATTAATTTATACTCTGATGATTCGACCAACATTGTTGCGAGGTCTCGATCCCGAACTCTGCTTGAAATCATCTATGCATTAATTATCGCGTATAAAAAACATTCTTACAATATTTTTTTATACAAAAAAAATAAAACTGTGGATAACTTTTTTATTTTATATTCGTCTATTCGTGCGAATAGGTGACAAATGAAATATTTTCTGATAGAGTTATATATATGAAAACATCAGCATTAGTAAAAATTACAAACGCATGCGGTAATGAGCAGCGATTAGAAATGTTAAAATTTTTGAGAAATAAAAAGTATGCGACCGTTAGTTCAGTTTCAAAAAATATTAACCTATCGGTAAAGTCTACTTCTAAACATTTATTAATTTTACATAACGCACATATTGTTAAACGAGAGCGCGAGGGCGTTGAAATATATTACTCATTAAATCGACCCTTGAATGATGTCATGAAAGTTATTATCGGAGTACTATGATGATAAAAGAAAAATCCCATTTCTGGGATTTTTCTTTTATCTGAGCTGCACACAGGTGGTCAACGGGTGCAGGCTCCAAACAAACGTTTTATGTGAGTGCGAGCCGTTGACCACCTGTGTGGCGGACAATGGTTCGCAGAAATAGTATACAAGAAGTGCCTGAAAACACAAGGAACATTGATCATATTTGCACTTATATTAAAACCACCCAAAAAGCTTGACTTTTAATTTCATTATGCTATACTAGCATTGTGAGTGAAGGTTCCAAAAAGATATCTTCATTGAAATCACAAACGTTTTCTAGATTAGTCGCCGCAAGGCGGCTTTTCTGGTTTTAAGGCTCAACTATATACTTCTTGTGTGTAATGATCAATAATAACATACAAAAATCCACTCTAACTAGGGTGGATTTTTGTATCTAACCTTATTCCAAATCTGCTTTCAAATCATTAATAGCGTCATCCATATCAGATGCGCTCACTGATAGTGGAGCTGGGCGACCAAGTGGTTCGTTGATTTTCATGTTCACACGAGCATTGTTCTTCATTCCTGCAACTCGAAGCAATGTTCGAATAGCTTTTGCGGTTGCTCCCTTGCGCCCGATAATTTGCCCCATATCTATTTGATTTACATCCAAAGTCATCAAGACTCCCATTTCATCCACAGTCTTTGTAACTTTTACATCGTCTGGATGATCAACTAAACCTTTTACCAAGGCTTCTAAATAAGCGACAACTGAATCATTCGTAGTATTCATATATTCATAACTGATTATCTGTTAAGGAAGGGTCGAGTATGTATATTCCCTTTACATGAAATTACCACAGTCTACATAAATGACAATAATGACAGGTTTAAAAGTATGTTGTTAATAAAAAACACTCCATATGGAGTGTTTTTTATTTTGCCTTTCGTTTAGTCGTTGGAGACTTTTTTGGCAATACGTTCTTTTTAGCACCTTCAATCAGTTTCTGACTTACCAAGAAGTTATGAACTGTATCTGATGGCTGAACGCCATTTGCAAGCCAAGCTTTAGTCTTGTCCGCGTCAAATGCTACTGTTCCTGCTTTTGGGTTGTATGACCCAATAACCTCAATAAATTTTCCTGATTTTGGAGCATTTCGTTTATCAGTAACTACCACACGGAAGTGTGCTTCGTTTCTTCGTCCAATTCGTTGTAATCGCATCATTAACATAATGGAGTCATACTAGCAAAATTGCTTGAAAATGTCAAATTAAGGGTCGCAAAAATGGGTTAAATATGCTATTGTGTTTGGTATATATGAATCAACAAAACAATCAATCAAGCAGTCGAAAGCCATATCCCAAGAAGGACTTCGGTCAATCAAACGATCAAAAGACAAAGATATTTCAGTCTCGCAGACGAGATACTCAAAAACCATTATTAGATAATTCCCGTGTAACAGGAATGGTACCGGAATCATTTGAAGGAATTTTTAAAGTCGGTAAAAATAATATCGGATTTGTTACCCATAAAGATTCCAAGTTTGTTGTTATGATCGAAACTCATCACAATAAAGAACACGCCTTGAATGGTGACTTGGTAAAAGTGAATGTGCTTTCAAAATCTGATGGAACAGGTGAAATCGTTTCTATTATTCGACGAGGAAAAAATGCCTATGCAGGTATTATTGTCCAAAAAGCTGATTGGTATTATTTCTTACCAACAGATCCAAAAGAACCAGAGATGCGCGTACTTCCTGTACCAGAAAGTATTACGGAAACTAAAAATAAAAAAGTGTTAGTTAATCTGGGACCATGGGTCGGAGATATTCCTACGTGTACATTAAAATCAATCATCGGTGAAGCTGGGAAAAATGATACAGAAATGGAGTCTATAGTACTCGAAAAAGGATTTAGTCGTGAGTTCCCTGCTGTTGTCGAGGCTGAGGCTCAGAAATTGCATGGTACAGGAATTCCGGCAGACGAGATTCCAAAACGACGCGACATGCGCGGTACAACAACATTTACGATTGACCCAGTTGATGCAAAAGATTTTGATGATGCATTATCTTGGAAACGAATCGATGAAAAAACACTTGAAATCGGAGTTCATATTGCTGATGTATCATTTTATGTTACACCAGGCAGCGCACTTGATGACGAAGCAAAGAATAGAACAACTTCTGTTTATTTGGTAGATCGAGTTATTCCCATGCTTCCAGAGGTACTTTCAAATGAATTGTGCTCTATTCGACAAGACGAAGACAAATTAGCATTCTCAACAATTTTTAAAATCGAGGAATCGACAGGAAAAATTATTGACCAATGGTTTGGACGAACTATTATTCGATCAGATAAACGATTTAGTTACGAGGAAGCTCAGGAAATCATAGACGCAAAAACTGGTCAATTTTATACCGAACTACAATCATTAATGGATATCTCGAAAATCTATACAGAAGGTCGTTATAAAAAAGGCGCACTTTCAATGGACACAGACGAAGTTCGATTTATTCTGGATGAAGCAGGTGTACCAATTAAGGTAATGGTGAAAAAACGAATCGATACTATGCGCATGATCGAGGAATGGATGCTTGCTGCAAACCGCGCTGTTGCTATTAAATTAGCAGATAAAGAATCTGCAGGAATTGCAGTATATCGAATTCACGACAAACCAGCACCCGATCGAGTAGCGGATCTACAAACATTTCTAAAAACACTTGGATATAATGTAAGTATTGTTGATGGAATTATTCCACCAAAAGAATTGCAAGCAATCCTAGACGCAGTCGATAATGATACTGCGCGAGATACTATTCAGTCATCAATCGT
>DAOLZR010000045.1:0-3644 GCA_035426405.1 Minisyncoccota bacterium
AACATTAGCACAGCAGACACTGGTTGAGGTTCAAAACTTGAATCCAGAATCTGGATTATCAAAAGATGCGCTATCTCGAGAAGTCCAGCGAGTACTATCAATTGGTATGTCATACGCTGATGTTAGTACAAAACTTGACGCAAAGAATTATCGAAACTGGGTAGCTCTTGGAAATGTGTATCAATTCTTTGCACAATTAAAAGTAGAAGGTGCAGGTGATCGTGCACGAGAAGCATATGATAAAGCAAAAGCATTGTCACCAAACGACAGAACACTAGACTTGTTGTTTGCTAACCTTTCAGATGCGTCAGGTGATGCATCAGGAGCAAAGACAATCATAGAGCAATCTATTTCTACATTTCCAACAATTGATGCTTATGTTTGGCTCTATCAGCGTGATATTGCTGCAAAAGATTATAGTAAAGCAGAAACTCATCTAATCAGCGCTCTTCAATTAGATAACGCCAATGTTGGTCTATTAACAGAACTTGGAACTCTTTATTTTGTTCAAGGTAAATATTCTGATGCAGTTCCATTATTTGAACGCTCTTTAGCTATAAATCGTAATCAACCTGCAACATTTGCATATCTTGGTGTTTCTTATGAATCACTAGGGAAATCAGATCAAGCAACGCAAGTGTTCGATTTTCTAAAACAACAGTTACCTGATGTTGCTGAAAAACTTATTTCAAATGTTCGCGCTCAAAAAGGTGGTGCGATAACTCCTGTTATTGATACTACTATAGACGAGCCTGCAGCAGATGTTTCCACAGAAGCTCCTACTGCAAAAGCAAAACCATAATTATTATTTAATGTAGTCACATATGATGAAGCGAGTCTTTTTGATGTTTTATAACCGTACGTCTGGCATCAACGAGGCCGCTTTTTTGTTGGGATTTTTTACACTATTATCCCAGATTTTAGGATTGATTCGCGATCGTATTTTTGCATCTAATATTGGACCTGGACCCATTCTGGATGCCTATTATGCATCATTCAAGATTCCTGATTTTTTATATGTATCACTTGCATCATTGGCATCTGTAACGGTTATTTTGCCAATGCTTTCACAGAAATTCAAAGAAGGCTCACCGGAGAATAGATCAGTTGCACACCAATTCTTTAATCAGATTTTCTCTGTTTTTTCGACAGTACTTGTTGTTGTTTCAGTATTGCTATTTATAACAATGCCATGGGTTGCAAAATTTGTTGTACCTGGATTTCCACCTGAATCACTTCATCAAGTGATCTGGATGTCGCGTGTGATGCTCTTGTCACCAATTATTTTTGGTATATCAACAATGATAGGATCTGTAACACAAATGTTCCAAAAGTTTTTCATCTATGCATTAGCTCCAATTTTATATAATCTTGGAATTATAGTTGGTGCATTGTGGTTATATCCAATTATGGGACCATCTGGGCTTGCACTAGGTGTCATATTAGGTGCGTGCCTACACTTATCAATTCAAATACCTTTGTTAATAAAAGAATCATTCATTCCAAAATTTGTTACAAAAATTAATTGGTCTGAAATTAAATCAATCATTAAAACATCGTTACCACGGACCGTTGGGTTATCGATGAGTAGTTTTACAGCAATTTTATTAGTTTCTATCATTTCTAGTTTCTCACCAGGAACAATGAGTATTTTCAGTTTTGCTTTTAATCTCCAGTCTGTACCGATTGGAGTAATTGGAATATCTTATTCAGTTGCATCCTTTCCACTTCTTGTACGATTCTTTCAGAACAATGAGCTTGGTAAGTTTGTGGATATGATCACTCAGACGCTAAGAAAGATTATTTTCTGGTCATTGCCGATTATGGCTTTATTTATAGTTCTTCGCGCACAGATTGTTCGTGTGCTATTGGGAGGTGGATCATTTTCATGGAATGATACACGGTTAACCGCAGGAGTATTGGCATTGTTTGTATTCGGAATTGTCGCGCAAAGTATTGTTCATGTGCTCGTTCGCGCATATTATGCATCTGGTAATACATGGAAACCGTTAATTATGAATTTCTTGGGAGAAATTATTACAGTGATTTCTGCATTTGTTTTAATTGGTCTGTTTGATAGAGTTGCAGGATTTCGTAACTTTTTTGAGACTGTTCTTCGACTGGAAGGTGTAGCAGAAACCAGGCTTACTATGGTTGCATTAGCGTTTACGATTGGGAATATTTTAAATATGATATTACTTGGCTCAATTTTCTATAAGAATTTCAAGCAACATTTTGAAGTGTCATCAGTACGGAAATTAATGATTACAACGCGTGATGCAATTATTGCCGCAATAGTCATGGGAGTTGTTGGATATTGGGTACTACAAATGCTTGCCAATGTAATCATACAGGATCGACTATGGGGAGTATTAGTGCAAGGATTAGTGGCAGGAATACTGGGAATTATTACAGGCGGTTGTGTGTTGAAGTTATTAAAGAATCCTGACATTGATGACTTTTTAGGAACCATTACAAAACGATTCTGGAAAGCAAAGGTTGTCCAAGATACGGTGGGAACAGGGGTGGATATATAGTTTGACAAATTTGTAATTGATGATATTGTAGATACAACTAAAAGTAACAGTATGAAAAAATTAATAATTTTGATTACAGTTTTTTGTATGTTTTCTGTAAAAAACATATCAGCTCAAAATAATGGATTTTCTGTGATATCAGATCCACTAACAGGAAAGCAAGTGCTTGCCTGGCAAGGAAAACCAGCATCTGAAACTAAATCGTTTACCCAAACTCTTTCAAAAGAGTTTGATGAGATTAATCACCCAAAAGCTATCCTTTGGAATGATTATGACGGTGGAAAACGAAACAAGTGTTTATTTGTTTATAATGGTTATAAGTGGTATTTGGTGAAAGAACATATTTATGAAAACTTCACTATTACCTTGGAAGAAAGAGATGTAACATTGGTTGTGCATCTTGTATATCCTACCGGTAATACAGAAGATATTTATTTATAAAGGAAAATCTTATTTTGTAACAAAAGCGCGGCAATCTTGGAATTGCGGCTTTTTTTATTACGAAAATATGGTAGTATGCGATTACTTAAATTATGTCACAAGATATCTCTAAAATTAGAAACTTTTCGATTATTGCCCATATTGATCACGGGAAATCAACACTTGCTGATCGAATGTTGGAAGTAACTCATACGATTGAAAAAAGAAAAATGCAAGATCAGATTCTTGACTCAATGGAATTAGAACGAGAACGAGGAATTACCATTAAAATGCAGCCTGTTCGGATGCAATTTTCTGCTGGATCTGATAACTATATTTTGAATCTTATTGATACTCCAGGACACATCGATTTTTCATATGAAGTATCTCGTGCTCTAAAAGCTGTAGAAGGTTCAATTCTATTAGTTGATGCAACTCAGGGTGTTCAGGCACAAACACTAACAACACTTGAAATGGCACGGAATGCGGGTCTTGTAATTATTCCTGCGGTATCAAAGGTAGACTCACCACTTGCGCGAGTGGATGATGTAAAAATGGAAATCGCAACAATTTTGGATTGTGATTTGGATGATATCTTAGAAGTGTCTGGTAAAACAGGAACCGGAGTTTCCGAATTACTTGAACAAGTAGTTAAAAAAGTTCCCGCACCAAAAACAGAATACTCTG
>DAOLZR010000046.1:0-3610 GCA_035426405.1 Minisyncoccota bacterium
CCAATATCTTCACCTGAATTGATGGACATAACTGTAATTTGTAAGTGCTCTCCTGTGAAAACTTCTTTTCTGAAAAAGTCATTTTTAAGTGTTTCTTCTTCAATATTTGCTACATATGGAGTAATCATAAAAATTAAATTATTGTAAATATTACGAATAAAATCAAACCTATCACTGCTGCCATTATTACCATAGTAATAACCATAGTTTTTGCAAAAAACTTGTAGGATGCGTTCATTTGGAACTCAATCAACTCTTTTCGTTCTGCAAGAGACAGATTTTGAAATTGTTGTATGTCATTATCATTTCTATTAATCATAAAATATAGGAGCGGGTTAAATACTCTATAAATACAGTATACAACGATTTCGCTTATTTAAAAACGATCTCAACAATTCCAACGCTCATTTCTTTTCCTTCTGTGTCAGTTATTATAACCTTTATTTCAGAATCGGAAGATTTGGTTGCAGTAATCGTATACACAATGTCTGGAGTAATTGGTCGCAAGTATGAAACAGAAATATTTTTAGTAAGTGCTTTTTGTGATGAATTGTTATGTGAAATCATGGCAAAAATTCCTGCAATACTATCAATAACAAAACAGGTAATTCCACCGTGAATGATTCCCTCATTTCCTGTTAGCTTTTCCGGGAATGAAATCGTACATGAAATAGTATCAGATGATGTTGTTATGTTGCGCACGTCAAAATCAAATAGATCTAGCCATTTTTTACTACCCGCCGCATATTTCGCCAATTTTGGCATCATGAATAGTTTTTCAAACATATAACAAAAAAGATTCGCGGAATTCCCAGCCTTGTTACAGGTCATGTTTCAGGGGTTCGGCGAATCAGGTAAGCCTGCATAGACAGGACGGCAGTTTCCGATCTCTGTTTCTTTACACAAGAGACTCAATAGCCACACATCTAACTTATCACACCTATATTTCATCTGCAACAGGTGGAAGCGGTTTTCCTTCTGGAATAAATATCAGCGCAAGTGAATTCACACAATGTCTCACATTTTTTGGTGTAATATATTCGCCTTGAAATACATGACCCAAGTGTCCGCCACAATGTGCACAAGTAATTTCTTCGCGTCGTCCGTCTGCGTCTAAATGTCGTGCGACGGCTCCTGGAATCTCATCGTCAAACGCAGGCCATCCGCAGTGAGCGTCGAATTTGCTTTCGGATTTATATAATGGATTATTACACCATCCGCAGACATATGTTCCTTTTTCATAATGATTATCGTATTCACCAGAAAATGGCATCTCTGTGCCTTTTTCTGCGAGGACATTGTATTGTTTTGGTGTGAGATCGTTCTTTTTCATATTCTTATTATCTCACATACACATCTTCACTGCCAGTATATTTTTTAATCAACTTTTCAATAGTTCCATTTTCTTCCAAAATCGCAAGTTCCTTATTGATCAAATCGACAAGTTTTTTCTCGCCTTTCTTTACCATGAAACTATTGTCATAAATTCGAATTGGTTCTTGTGATGACTGTATTACTTTAATTTGTGATTTCTCGTTAAATTGCGAAGCGGTATATGGCTCAACAAATGTGAAGTCTGCACGATCATCTGCAACAAATTGCAGTAATTCCATAGTATCTGAAAGCTGTGGAACTTTTACTTGTCTATTATTTGCAAAATCTGATGTTGCGATCGAATCCGATATGTCGTTTTCTTTTACTGCAACACGAGTGGTTGGATTAGATTTGATATCATTATTTGTCTTATTAAAATCTGGTCGTACCCATGCGAATACATTACTTTTATATAACGAATTCGAAAAATCCGCTTGTGCTAAGCGTTCAGGTGTTGGCCATACTGCACTCCCAAATAAATCAAATCGATTATTATTTAATCCGTCTACGATCACACCGTATCCAGTTTCTTCCGTCCAAATAACGCGCCAATTATGTTTTTTTGCGATATCGATAATAATCTCGTAAAAGATCCCGGAAAAATTATTATAGTCAGCATCATACATGAATGCAGGTATGTAATTCGTAAATCCCACGCGAAGCGTTTTGGTCGATTCAATTCGTTCCAAAACATCTGAATAGTCGCCCTGGTTTTCGTCTTCCAAGCCCCAAATCGGATTAAAGGTTTCATATGGATTTTCAAGTAGCACAAAATCAGTGGTTGTTTTTGAAATTCCGTCATATTTTCCTGCGATATAGTTTTCATAAACTAACCAGTTTTTGTGATAGACATAAGCAACTTTTTCAACGCCTAGAAAATGTGATGCCCAGTCTAAAAACGCGAACTCTGAAAGTAAATAATGAACCGCTGTTTTTGTTGCTGTATCCATATCATCAATTTCACGCCTTGAACCAACCAAAACTGCCTTTGTAGTCTCGTCAGTATCATTCATAAACTGCGCATTAGTATTATAAAGGTCGCGAATACATTGGTATGATTTTCTATACCCTTCATTCTGCTCTACTTCGTTTTCCCAATCTATAATCCGAACCTGTTCTTCTGAATAGCCTAGCTGTGTTATGGCTCGTTTCGTTCTATTTTTTAACAAGTTTCCCTGAGGAATTGCCTTTTCTCGACGAGCTTTATTTTCAGGATACCCAAACGCTATATATGTCGAAATCGCCGGAACATCGGCGATCATAATAGCCACGCGACCATATCGTTCAATCGTGGTTTTCAATAAATATTTAATCTCGTCATCCTTGAAATAGCTGTTTCCAGGACTCATTCCAATAATGCAATATATTGTTGGGTTAATGTTCATGATTATCTAATTAACATTAGCAAGGAATTGTATTCATATTCTCAATGAACTTATTTTCATTTTCAATCTTTTCAAAAAAGTCATTCATTGTATTATCTAATTTAGTATCATCAACATAATGGCTCTTTGCAAAATCTAGATGCTGTTTTGTAAACTCTTCACTTCCAGTGAATCCAAAATAGTTTTTCAATTGTGCCATGCGAGCCAATATTTCATCTGCTTGGTATTTATCTTTATAACCCTTGAGACGAGAACTAAAAGGCTCTTTTAGAGTTTGTTTTATTTCTGATGGTAAAATCTCATATAATTTATGGATTTTTTCATGAGCATCTATTATATCTTTTTGAACACCTGAAAGATTCTTAAGATTTCCACTTTTATCTTTTGTTTGAGCATCAATAAATACATAAGTTTCTCCACCTTTATAAACACCTAGATTTTCTGGATTCTTATGAAGAATCCTACTTTCGACATACCCTGTTTTTGAGTACACCTCCCTTAAAAAGAAGTCGAATTCATTTATTCTTTTTTCTATTAAGAAATAATCTTCTGAGATGTTATATTTTTTCAACTCAATATTCTCTTGCATATTGTCATTGAGTTCTTTTGTAGATGAGTCTGATTTATTTTTAAGGTAATTTTCCAGTAAAGTTAAATAGAGTTCTTTTTGAGAACAGTTTCTCTGTTGCTGTAAAAGCGTCCAATCTTGAACATATGTTTTAAATTCAAAATTATTATCCATATTTTCGTTTAATTTTTTGATTTGTTTTTTAAAATCTTCCATAAATGTTTCTAGTTACTTCCGTCCAAACAACGGCTCACTTGGCTTTTCTCGCTTTTTAATAAGTTCT
>DAOLZR010000047.1:0-3547 GCA_035426405.1 Minisyncoccota bacterium
ACACCTGTGGTTTTACTTGATCCAGTTTTAAAATCTGTAACAGTAATTGTTCCATCTGGGAATCGTTCGGTAAGATCGATCTTCCCATACATGGTTAGATTTGGAAATTGTTTATCTCGATAACTGACTGATCGTTCTGGTACACGATCTTTTGCAAGGTTTGTGTAATACCCAGAAATCCATGAATTAATTGCAGAATGTGCTACCTTTGCAAGTCGAGCGTGCTCTTTTTTATCTGTTACACCCTCGCTATGTAACTGTCTATCAATCACAGTTTTAAAATCAGATTCATCTGGAAGAGACTTTGATTTTAAAATGTATTCAATCGTACTGTGTACTGCTGACCCAAGCGCCAGTGATACAGATTTTAATTCAGGTAATTTCAAGAAGTTTCTGAAGTACCATTTCCACGGACATTCAAAGAAATTGTTCAACATCGATACAGAAATCTTTGTTTCAGTAAATCTTTCTGCTACAAATTCTTTTATGTTTTCCATTAAATCCGCATCAGTATTTGCAACTGGTTTTGCTGCAAAATTGCGCGGGTCATTTTCTATAATTATAGTTTCATTATCATTTGCAGTTGTTTTTATGAAATGTTCGTCTGGCAGATCTTCAACAATATGTGCAAGTGTAAGCGCTGTTCCGTCGCGTTTTGCCGCATAACTAATTGTACAAAATTGTTTTGCTCGAGTAATTGCAACATATAATTCTCGTTTTGCGGTTAACATATCGCGTTCTGTAATTTTTTCTTTTACAGATTCCGGTAATGTAAATGCCGTTGGTTTTTCACTCATTAGAATTTCCTCGTTCATGTGCGCAATCCAAACATGATCGTATTCCAATCCTTTAGATTTATGTAGTGTCATGACGCGGATACCCGAAGCGTTTCCAAGTCGCGCAATTTCAACTGTGTTTCCGTAATTATTTAATCGTTTGAAATAATCCAAAAAATCAGAAAGTGTTCCTGTTGGATACTTTTCATTCCAAGAAGTCGTTGCGTGAATAAAGCTTCGAACAATTTCAATCGCTCTTAATAGTTCGTCATGATTACTTGATTGATCAATTAATAATTCATTTCCAATAAAGCTCACGGTATGCATAACATCCGAATGCGATAATAACTCAATCCATGATTGTAGTTTTTTTCCAAACACTGCAATTGCATGCTCACCTGCAAACAACCCGTCGTCTGCGCCATAATTCACTAAATCATCAAGAGATAAGTCATCCATTCGTTTAATACTCTTTAAAAACTTGTGTGTTTGCATTGGTGGAACTAAACTTGATTTATCAAGTAAAGCATCTGCGATCAGCACATTACTGTACGGATTAGTTATAATTCCAAGCACTCGAAGCAAGCTCTGTGCTTCAACAGTATCTGATAATGAGACATTCTGCTCAGAAATAACAGGTAGCCCAAGCGATCGAAGTGTCGCAGCGGCCGCTTTTGCATGTTTGTTTTTTGGTACAAGTAATGCACATTCATCAGCAGATCCACCCTTTTCGACAACAGATTTAAAATATAATCCTGCACCAATAATTTCGTCACGATTATAATAATATTCTGAAAGCTGAACCAGATCATTTCCATCTTTATTACTGTTTAATGCAATATCAGTTACAGAACTTTTCAATAATTCATCGGCGAGATTCAAGATTGGCGCAGTCGATCGATAATTTTCAGACAGCGTGATCATTTTTGCAGCACCAAACGCAGTTTTGAAATCTGTAAAGTAATCCAAGTTTGCACCAGAAAATCCATAGATCAATTGTCGATCATCACCCACCACAAACAAATCTGGTCGTTCAACATCAGACCAAACTGCTTTCAAAAAATGATTTTGCACCCCGCTTGAATCCTGATGTTCATCAACTAAAATGTATTGATGATTTTCGCGTAGATCTGCGCGAACATCTTCAAACTGTTCTGCGAGTTGTACTGCAAATTCCAACACATCATCATAATCCATAAATCCACGATCATGTTTTAATGATTCGTATTGTTCATAAAATGAAACTACTTCGCGTGTACGGTTCAGACTTTCAATCTTTTTCTCGACTTCTTTTTTTAATTGCCCTTTTGATTCACCACGCGATGAAATACTTGATGGATCGTCTTGTAAAAACTTAATATCTTTTTCAACTTCTGCAAGAAATTGTTCTGGTGACATTCGTTCCCGCTTCAAAAGTGAAATTAAACTTTTTAGATCATGGAAATATTTTCCTGGATCGGTACGAGGTCGCAAATAATCCCAATTTCCTTCTTGTAATAATTCATCAACCAACACAATAGCTTCTGCGTCATCCAATAATTTTGGAATACTCGAAAAATCAAGGAGGTTGTAGTATTTCTCGACAAGTCCAATTGCAAAACTGTGAAAAGTCGTAATGCGTACATTGCGCGCTCGTGTTCCAATATAACCTTCTAGGCGCTGTCGCATAGCAGTAACTCCTGAACGAGTAAATGTCAGCGACAGAATTGATGATGGCGCCGTATCAGTCTTTACCAGTATATTTGCAATACGGAGAGCTAATACCTGTGTTTTACCAGTTCCAGGACCAGCAATAACCATTACAGGACCATCCAGTGTATCTACTGCATCACGCTGTGCCGGGTTTAGTTTTTTATATTCTGTATCAAATGTTCCAAGGTTCATGCGGATAGTATAGCAAATAAGACACCTTGGAATTACTTGACTTTAATTCAATCACTGGTAGTATTTCATTAATCTCAAATTTAAAACCAAATTAGACATTATGGCTCAACACAGAGTAGAAATCAGCAAGCAAAGCATCGATTTCGATGCAATTTTTAACACACTATTACAGGCTAATATTGTGGAGAAAGAGACAATTAGAAAGGTTGTACAGACGCTAAAAAACAATGAAATTGGTTTACCAGCACTTTTGGTAGAGCTTGTAAAAACAAGTCATGACAAATTATTTGATATAATGGAAACATTATGTAGAATCAGCGGCAACTCATTTGATGAATTATCTCTTCCTCAATTAAGAAGCAGGTTTTCGCAAGCGCAACTTACCAGATTAAAAGGCGTTAGGTTCAACTTTGATCTTCAACAGCAATGGGTAAATTTCTTTAAAACAATTCAACCCGAAGCAAAAACGGGACAGGTAATGGAAATCGCGCCAACAAAAAAAGAATCTGAGCAGAAACATTCCTTTATAGGAGTTGTAGGCTAGAACAAAAAAATGAATCTATGCAGGCGCCCTTATGGAGCGCCTGTTATTTTTTTAGCTGAATATCATTCCCTTCTATTTCAAAATACCCTTCACGATTCATCTGATTCATAATCTTTGCAATTCTTTCAGAATCATCAGATAAATTCTTTATTTCCTTTGCAAGCTTACTTTTAGAAATGGAGTTATTATTTCTTAATAGTAATTGTAAAATAGTACTTCTAATCTCACGATCACTTCCTTGGAACCTTGATTGCTTTGTATAATGTTTACTTTGAACATTTGGATTATATTTTTTCCCCTTGATATTTAATGTCCGCCCCAAAAATGAACCATAGTCCATTAA
>DAOLZR010000048.1:0-3502 GCA_035426405.1 Minisyncoccota bacterium
CCTGAAGCATCTTGAATATTTGATCAAGTTTCTCATCCTCGATTCTTGCGAGTCGCGTTTGTAATTCTTCAATCTCTTCTTTTGCTCTAATGTTAGTTTCGTAATCTGCTTTTGCTTGGGCACGATCACGATCTGACTGTCGATTCTGAGACATCATAATAATCGGAGCAGCATATGCAGCCTGTGTTGAGAATAGTAAGTTAAGTAGGATAAATGGAAATGGGTCCCATTGAAATGCGATTCCAATAACATTTAATGCCATCCAGACGATAACAATTAAAGTTTGGATAACAATAAATTTCCACGATCCCATACCTGCTGCTACTTGATCAGCTAATTTCTCACCCCATGTTCTAGTATCTAATTCATCGTCGTGCCAATTTTTTTCTGGAATTTCCATAATGTGTATTATTACTCTGTTAAATAGTTTACTGCTGTCGACATGACTGGTAAATAGAGCGGCAAGACCTCTACTGGAATCTGTATAATAATTTCTTCGTCGAGGAATTCCGTTGGAATAATATCAATAGGGCGAACTGATGCGTTAGTTTTAATTCCTAAATACTGCGCAATTCCTGAAATAGATGCCCCGATTCCATACATATAGAAATCACTTTCAGATGCGTGATAAAACGAGTGCTGGTAATTTGATGATGAGCATGCGACTTGAACTTGTCCAATACTTTCTATTACTGGTTTTAGAGTCATAAGCAGTGCTGCTAATACTTCTTTATCAGGATGCATATGTAGTATTCCATACTGATGAATAATTCGCTCTGCTTCGGCTCGTGTAATCTTTAGTTTTGTTTCAATAACTTTTATTAAATCATTACTTCCAACCTGACACCATGATGAAGCAATTACTTTTCCTGCTTGGACCATACTGACATGAGTACTGTGACTACCAATAGAAATAGTTCCGTATGAAGATTCTTGATTGATATATTTTGCAAGTTTATGAATCGCAAAACTTGATATATCAATATGATCAATAATAAATCCAGCAGATTCCAACAATTCTGGAATATGTCGGAACTGCGCAGGTCGTGCAACAGATACATGAATGTCGTATCCTTGAACTGTCTCGCTGATGACTTCATAGTCAGAGATCATATCAGATTCTGAAAACTCCGGATGTTCGATTAATAATTTTTCCAAATATCGTTCAATTGTTTGTTGTAGTGACAATTGTGATCCACTTCCAAACACAGACCGTGGAACAACCGTGTGGAATACGGTTACATATCGATCAGGAATAACTAAATGAACTTTTTTAAATCCATATTTTTTTCGAGTATCTTGTAATCGTTTTACTAATAAATGATCCTTCATTAAAACATTCCGATCATCAAACAATTCGTCTGGAATTCGCTCGCTAAAAAAGTTTACTAAATCTATCTTCTTTCCAGTTTTTTGCACATGAAAGAATCGAATAAATCGATCATCCAACATACATGCAACAGAGTCGTGTGTTTTTGATAGCAGTGCCATAGATGGGTAAAGTATAACACATTTTTTTGTTATAAATAAAAAACATGACTATAATCATGCTTTTTATTATCGAACCTTACTACCTGGCTCGACTGGTGATTCAGGAATTAAAAATATCGGAGCATCATCTCCAACCGCCATCAACATTCCATTACTTTCTAGGCCTCGAATAGTTCGTGGTTCTAGATTCACAATATACAATACTTGTTTTCCAATAAGTTCACTGTGGTCAGGATAGTATTCACGAATCCCTGACAAAATTTGTCGAACAGGAACAACTGTTCCGTCTGCCATTTCAAAGTCTTCGGTTCTTAATTCCTCGGTAAATTGAATCAAGAATTTTAATAATTTATCAGCGCCTTCAATTTCCTGAATATCTCGAATCGTTCCAATGCGGATATCCATTTTTTTAAACTCATCATAAGTTACATATTCCATATATCGTTGTTATAGCATACATCTGGGCAATAAAAAAGTTCCTCTATTAATGAGGAACTTTCAAAGCTTTTCATTCAAAATCACATACTTGCTAACATTTTTCCTACCTCTGCCATTTTTTGTTCATTAACGAAATAATAGGTATTATTGGCAATATGTTCTTTTTGGATTAACTGTGTTTTTATAAGTGCTCTCATTTCCTGAAACACAGTTGAGTGCGGCTTACCAAGTCTAATAGGAATTTCAGTTGCAATTATTTTTTCATCTTGCTCTAGTAATTCAATTATTTCCTGGCGTAACTTGTTATTCAAGGACTTTAAAATCAAAGAAGCTTTTTTCAACTGAAGACTGTTTATTCCTTTCATGGGTACGATTTTAATTACCTTGATTTAATCATTATGTAAGAGTATTGTCAATTTACTTATTCGCTTCCAAAAATCTCTGTAAGATACTTGCAGCGGCCTGTGCATCAATCGATTGTTGTGCTGGTTTTTTAGTTCTGTTACGAGAAATCGGTTTTTCAATATTCTTTGAGAAATCAAAACTTTTTAAGAAATGCGAAGTAAATCGCTCGTCTTCCATGTGAATCGTTTTTCCAGACAGCTTTTCTAACTCTTCCACAAACACATCAATATCATCCATGATCGCGTTTCGTTCTCCATGTGTATCCATAGACTTTCCAACCACAATTCCATTAATCGATTCGGTTCGTATGATATCGAGAATCTCCTCGAACAGCCTAGGAGAATTTCCGAGGATCACCCTAGGGAACGCAATCGTGCCACCATCATCAGACACGGCAATACCTATTCTTTTCGTTCCATAATCAATTCCCATGTATTTCATGGGTTTACTATATCACATCAAATACAAATGTGGGATTTGCTACGCAAATCCCACATCACCCTTCCTGCTTGTATTTTCCAGACAATTTGATATAGTAGCCACGCATAACCTGCACCAATTCACGGAGGCGTGGATGAGTGGTTTAAATCAACAGTCTTGAAAACTGTCGACTCGAAAGGGTCCGTGAGTTCGAATCTCACCGCCTCCGCAAAGAAAAACTTTTTGAGCAATAAAAACACGCACATTTTACTGTGCGTGTTTTTTTCTTTTGTTTATTAAATTATTGATACACTTCCTCCTGTACAGCAACATCATGTGAGTGCAGTAGTTTGTAATAAATACCATTCGTATCTGCTTCTAATTCATCATGATTTCCGTCCTGAACAATCATTCCGTTTTCCATTACAAGAATTCGGTCGCAGTTTCGAATAGTAGACAAGCGATGAGCAATCACAATTACAGTCTTTCCTTGCAGTTGTGTTTCTAAAATCTGCTGGATTTCTTTCTCTGTAATGTTATCCAGTGATGATGTTGCTTCATCAAAAATTAAAATGGGTGCGTCATGGAGTAGTGCTCGAGCAATACCAATTCGTTGTCGTTGCCCTCCTGAAAGCCTTACGCCTCGCTCACCAACTTCTGAATCATATTTCTGTGGTAAAGATTCTATATATGAATCAATGAAAGCTTTTTTTGCAGCCGCTCTAATTTCATCGAGCGTTGCGTTCGG
>DAOLZR010000049.1:0-3445 GCA_035426405.1 Minisyncoccota bacterium
GAAAACCCGGAACTTATCAAGGATGCAGTTCAAAAGAAGTGCGTCGATTTAAATGTAGATGAGCTTATTTCGGTTGATCAAAAACGACTTGAGAAATTATCCCTGGTTGAATCTCTTCGAACTGAACAAAACCTGGTTTCAGACAAAATTCCAAACGCAACATCAGAAGAACGCGCAGATTTGATTGCAAAAATGACAATCTTGAAAGAAGATTTAAAAAAGAATGAAGATGAGTTACGAGAGATCATGATTGAATGGCAAAGATTAATGTTGTTTGTCCCTAATATTCCAGATCCTGCTGCACCAGTTGGAGCAAGTGATAGTGATAGTGTTGTCATTGATGTTTGGGGCGAAAAACCTGTATTTGATTTTGAACCAAAAGATCATATTGAAATAATGACAAAGCTTGGAATGGTAGACTTTGAGCGAGGAGTAAAAGTTCATGGATTCCGAGGATATTTCTTAACAAGTGATGGTGTGCGTTTATGTTTCGCAATTTGGAACTATGCAATGGATTTTTGGAACGCAAAAGGTTTCAATCCAATTATTCCACCTATTAATACACGCAGAGAGCCGTTACTTGGTTGTGGGTTTATTCCACAAGGTGAGGATGATATCTATAAAGCACAAGATGGAAATTATTTTGTAGGAACATCGGAAGTACCTTTAATGGGTATGTATATGGATGAAGTGTTAGACAAGTCACAGCTTCCAATTAAAATGCTTGGATTCTCACCTTGTTTTCGGTTAGAGGTAGGAAGTCATGCAAAAGATGTTAAAGGTTTGATACGAGTTCATGAATTTTATAAATTCGAACAAGTTATTTTATGCGAAGGTACTCACGAAGAGTCTTTGAAACAGCACGCAGAAATTCAACAAAACACAGAAGATTTTATTCAAAGTTTAGAAATTCCTTATCATGTATTAGATGCTTCTACTGGTGATATGGGTCTTGGAAAGGTTCGTATGTATGATATTGAACTATGGGTTCCAAAGGAGGAAACCTATCGAGAGATTTCATCGGCATCATATTTCCACGATTTTCAAACTCGTCGTTTGAATATTCGTTATAAGGATGAGACAGGAAAAATGAGATTTACTCATTCATTAAACTGTACAGCTATCCCTACACCACGAATCCTTGTATCGCTTATTGAAAATTTCCAACAAGCTGATGGAACTGTAAAGATTCCTCAGGTGTTACAAAAATATATGGGAGGTAAAGAATTCATTGGAAAATAAAACAAAGTGTCATTCCGGACTTGATCCGGAATCCAGAATAATTTCTATAAACTCTGGATCCTGAATTCACTCAGTAGGTCATTTTGCTAAATGAAGTTCAGGATGACAACAAACAGAAAAAACCATGCACTGCGTGGTTTTTTCTGTTATACTATTTTTATCATGGAAGCCGAACAAACATTATCACTTGGAAAAATTGGACAGTCCAAACCAAAAAAGAAATCCGCAGGTGGGTTAATTATAAAAATATTTTTTTTATTGATTTTGTTTGCAGTGTTGGTTACGGTTGCAGTTATTGCAGTGCTTCGTAGTGAAAAATACCAATTCAAATCTGTTACTGTATTTGGAACGACAACTTTTTCAGCAGACGATATAGTTGCATTTACGCATGAATATTGGGATAAAAATCATTTTAAATCAATTAAGCAATCAAGTACTATATTATTCTCGAAAGATGATTTTGAATCAGAGTTAAAAAAGCAATTCCCAGTTATTTCAGTTGCTTATGTGACTCTACCAGAACCAGATAAGCTTGAAATTCATATTCAGGAACGAAAACCGAATGTAACCTGGTGTTTTGCTGACGACACCTGTGGATTTGTGAATGAGCAGGGAATTTTATATGCAAAGGCCCCAAAGTTTTCCGAAGGTGTCTATGTTACTTTCCAATCACAATTAAACGATCCATCATATAAAAAGTTTGGCACAGTAGTACTTGAGCCTGCGATTATGAATAGATTTACAGAACTATTTTTACGATTAGAAACAAATGAAATAGGTCTTTCAAAAATTATGTTTTACGAGGATGGTGATGTAGGATTTTCAATTGATAAACTATTTGGAGTTTATACGAACAATTCTTCAAGACTGCTTGGTACATTCGGACAGGACGACGAGGTTTTCGTTCGCGACATGATTACAGGACTTTCTAATGACGCGTTTAAAAGACAATTCATTGCAAACCCAAAAGATTTGGATTACATCGATATGCGCTTTCCAGGAAAGATTTTCTACAAGTTTATAAGCAATCAAAAACCAGTAGAAAATACAGCAGAGATTATAGAATAAAAAGACTTCTAATTATGAAAGTCTTTTTTTATTTACAAAAACCCATAATCAAGTATTGTAGAGCTATGAACTTTTGGCACAAACTAAAACAATATCGACACGAAACGGGAAAACCGTTTTTTGTACTTGCGCCGATGGCAGATGTAACCGATGCTGCGTTCCGTCGTATTATTGCCAAATATGGAAAGCCTGATGTTACTTGGACCGAATTTGTGTCAGCTGACGGATTATGTCATCCAAAAGGCCGAGAGAAATTGCTTGAAGATTTAAAATACTCGGAAGCAGAGCGACCAATTATTGCGCAATTATTTTCAAGTAATCCTGACAATATGCGTACTGCTTGTAAACTTGTCGCAGAGCTTGGTTTTGATGGAATTGATATCAATATGGGTTGTCCTGATAAAACAATCGAAAAACAAGGTTGCGGATCTGCAATGATAAAAACTCCTGACATAGCTATTGAAATTATTAAAGCTGCAAAGCAGGGAATTGCTGACGCAGGAAAAAATATCCCTTTGTCTGTTAAAACTCGCGTAGGATATAGTAAAGACGAAATTGATACTTGGGTAAAAACAGTGTTGGAACAAGATATTGCAGCTTTAACGATTCATGCACGAACTCGAAAAGATTTATCACAAGTTCCGGCAAATTGGGGCTATGTATCTCGTGTTGTAAAACTCCGCGACAAAATTGCACCAGATACATTAATCATTGGAAACGGTGATGTGTCAGATATGAATGACGGTATTGAAAAATGTCATCAAACACATTGTGATGGAATTATGATCGGCCGCGCATTGTTTGGAAACCCGTGGATTTTTAATAAAGATATTTCAATAAAGAAAAAGGGAACATGGAAACAAAACTTTTTCTTGCGATTGCTACCAAACAAATGGTCTAAAAAAATTATGGGTGACAGTCGTTATACGATTTCAGATATTTCACTATCAGATAAATTGCATGTGATGTTAGAACACACACGATTCTTTGATGAATTACTTGGTAATGTAAAGAATTTTGCCGTGATGAAGAAACATTACAAAGCATATGCGACCGGATTTCCCGGAGCAAAGGAATTACGCATTCAATTGATGGAATCTAAAAATAAAGAAGAAGTACAGGTAATAGTAGATAA
>DAOLZR010000050.1:0-3440 GCA_035426405.1 Minisyncoccota bacterium
TATACTGATGGTCTATGTTTTTCATATTCATCATCGGGTTTTCATTAGTATTAGCAATCGCCGCAGTATCAGCATACAGCGCATCATTAGGATATTTGAACTGGTGGCAGCGAATTGGATTAGGAATTTTGACCGCACTGGGATTCGTTGGAGTTTTTTGGTTATCACGCAGCACGGAACCTGGATATGTTTTAATGTTTATCTATTTCCTGGCATGGCTGGTGGGTGGAATAATTTTGTACAGTTCTCTATTACTACCACTGCTCGGCATTATTTCGATCATTGCCTGGAGACTTAAAAAACCAACCATAAGAATCCGTTCAACATGGGTATTGCTTGCGATTGCATGCATATTTACCATTGTAGGAATATTCCAGCGATTGTTTATTAAAACAACCTATTACCCACTGACTACAAATCATACTGAACTGGTGGGATTGCGTATTGCAGTGTTAGCCGATCCACAATTCAACATTGCAAACAATAAACAATTTGCCCGCAGAATTACAAAACATGTGGCCGCATTGTCGCCAGATTTGATTCTACTGCCCGGAGATGTATTCGACGGAGCGACATTAAAATGGAACTATTTAGAACCGGAATTCAAAAAATGGTCACAGATTGCACCTACATTCATGATTCCTGGAAATCATGAAGAATATGGTGACTATACAACCTTTATGGATTTAATGCGTCGAAATGGAATTACCACATTGGAAGATCAAGTTATTTCATGGAAAGGGATTTCATTAGTTGGATTTAAATATTATGGTCGTGAAAAAGAACAATTAGGAACACAGGTTATCAACGAATTATTTTCAAAGGAGCAACCTGCACAACCGATGATCGTAATGAACCACGAACCGCGCTATATGGAACTGTTCGCATCACAAGGTGCAGACCTGGTATTGCATGGACATACTCATGGCGGACAATTTTGGCCGTTGAAATATGCAGTACAGCGTGCGTATGGTGATTATTGGTACGGGAAAAATACCATCGAAGATACCACATTTATCACATCATCTGGATTAGGCTTAGCAGCGTTTCCATCACGACTATTTAACACGCCGGAAGTAGTAATAATTGAATTTCAAAAATAAAACACCATTTGGTGTTTTATGTTAAGTCAGATAAGCCTCCTTTATTTGTGACATTTGTAAAACCTGCTTGCTGCATCATTTGCTGAGCAATTCCTGCTCGCGCACCTGATCTGCAGTACAGATTGATTTCTGTGTCTTTTGCAAGTTCTGGAAGTATTCCCTGCATGATTAGTTCAACAGGATGATTTATTGCATTAGGATAATGGCCCGATGCAAATTCTTCGGGTGTGCGTACATCGATATATATCATATATTATTCATTACTAATTTCTCTATAACTCAATGCCAACTTATCATTTCCTAAAAAGAATAATGACAGGGTTGCAAGCGCGAGTCCAATATCACGAATGCCGACTGCAGAAAATCCAAGACTTGATGAAATTATTAATAAATGAATTCCAAGAAGTAGTGCAACATACCGCGGAACGATTCCAATCGCAAGCATTAATCCTGCAATAATTTCAAATATTCCGTTTAGATAAACAAGCATTCCTGCGCTCATAATGGATGTTGCCCAATCTGGTACAAATCCAATCCATTGTGCAGCGTCACTCATTTGTGAAAAACCAAACCAAAGAAACACAAACGATAATGAAATACGAAGAATACTAATTCCAATATATTGTTTACTGTTCATACAATAATTAGTTTAGGGTTCCGATTTTATACTTTACTAAAATATTGGCAGGTTTTCGATCTCCTCCGTGCTGAGAATTAAACAATGGTGAACCATCTTTTCCACAGATCATCAAAATAGCCGCTTTTCCACCTGGATGTGAATTTACCCAACTTGTAAGATCATAAACATTGCCGTCGATTGCAGACCAGCATGATATTGCAGAATTATGAGTTGCAACATCTGCAAGGGTATATCCTGTTGTTACAGGCGCTGGCTGTGTCGGCGTTGAAGGTTTGGTTTCCGGTGCTGTTGTAACTGCTGCTGAAGGCTTAGTTTCAACAGCTGTATTATTTTGTGTAGGTGTTTCTGTTGTTACAACGGTGTCATCTGTATCAAGTTTTAAATTTTTAAGTGACGACCCAAATACTGCCACAAATGCTGCGACCAAGACAATAATCCCAATAGTGATTGATGTTAAGATTTTTTTTGTGTTCATATAATTTAGTATATTCCTGATTATAAAAAAAATAAAGCATGAAGCTTTATTTTAATTTGTACACAACCACTCGTGCTGGTCGAATAACCTTATCACCCATCTTGTACCCTTTTTGGATAATCTGAGCAATCTTGTGATCAAGTGAAGCATCATCGGTATCTTCTGTTTTCATAGGTTCATGCAAATTTGGATCAAATTCAGCATTTACTGAATCAATTGCAAACACATTATAATTTCCAAGTGTTGTCTTGAATTGGTTATAGATGTACTCAACGCCCACTCGCCAATTCTGATCAACTGCATTCCATGCTTCCGTATTTGCCATTGCCATATCAAAACTATCGATTACTGGCAAGAAATCCATAATCACTCGCTCTGTTGTTTTTTGTTTTACTACATCACGGATTTCATCGTTTTCCTTTTTCAAATTTACATAGTCCGCACGAGATCGCTGAAGAGCCGTCAGGTGTTCTCCTGCCTCTGATTGTGCCTTTTTAAGGTCTTCACGAAGCTGCTTAATCTTGGCTTTGTCTTTCAATTCGTCGCCCATAGCGTCAGTTTCAACGAATTCCAGATCGTCCGTTGCTTCTTGGTTTTCAATAAATTCATCGTATTCTGTCATATGATTGTTATTATACATATTTTAGAAAAACAAAAAAGTGTCTCCGTGTGGCGGAGGCACTTGATAAATCATAATACTGCGACATAATAAAATTCTGATGACATACTCATCTGCAGAAGATAACCTATCTCTACAGTTCTCGTTTTCTTGCGTTGATAGCTCTTTTCCTTAACTGTAATTACAGGATGATACGGGTGCGGTGAGCCGGTGGTATTTCTGAGTAAGATTCCAGAAAAAACTATCTTTTCTCCTGTAATTTGAACATACTCTGGAAAATCAACGAGAAAGCGAAATGCTGACATACCAAGCAGTTTTGTCTGATCGTCGTTTCCTATGGCGCGCAACTGCCTAGCAGATAAATATCTGATATGGGAAGCTTGGCATAGATCTTCGTCATGGCCGCAATCTTTGACTACAATACAGTTCTTAAAAGGTTCTATATTCATTTTTATAATTTTATTAATAGATATAATACATTGAATTAGAATTATGTCAAACAATGAATAAGTAATTGTATAAAATAAAAAACACCTTCCGGCGTCTTCTATCGTTTTGACCATTGAGCTGATTTTCGAGCTTTTTTAAGTCCGAATTTGCGTC
>DAOLZR010000051.1:0-3324 GCA_035426405.1 Minisyncoccota bacterium
CGCTTTTGAATGATAACCGGCAAGCATCGCGCGTATGCCATCAATACTTCCGTAGCTGATGACAGTACCCACGAACTGGTCAAAATGCGCACTATCTGAGACAGCACTGTCATTGATTAGCTTCATATATTTCTGGATTATTTGCTCTTTCCATCCAATAATAATTGGAGCTAATCTTTTTGTTCCAACCTTTTCGCAGATGTGCTTCATCAGGGTAGGTGGTGTAATTTTTACGAATTCTGGAGTAATCTCCAACAGCTGATCCGGATTCAAAGTAGTAACACATATTTCAAGTGAAGCTAAAAAATTATCATCACTTTCTGTATATGTACTAATAAATTGACCCATAAATTTTTTCACTGCTGACGGATTATTCAGTCGTAGATTTAATTTCGAGATCAATTTCAAGAATTCATTGCGAATCTCTTTTGGCATATTTAATATGTCGGTAGGATTATCAAGTATATTCTTGATATCGGTCCATGTTTTTGGATCGATCGTAATTGCTTCAACTGCTGATGTCACGAAATCATCATCGGCTTCGATTTCTTTTATGATATTTTTATATTGCCACTTTGAGCCTCCCAGTGCTTTTGCAATTTCCGGGTACTGTTTAGCAAAATTCAAATAATCATTGAAACTCATATGAGCCTTAATGTACTTTGTTAGATTAGGATCGTCCACAACAGTATTAACACTGTCCATAAACTGTCTAATGTTTACTTTATCAATTTTCGCTTTTTCAGGATCGAAGTTAATTCCCTGATCCATCAAAATGGCATCAAGTAAGGCTAATGATTCGGTTTCAGCAATTTCTCGTATGTTGTAGTTGGATACTTTAAAGACACCAATTATTATAACCATTGCTATGGCCGCTATATCAAAGATATATCCAAAGTATCCCTGATAACCATCTGCCTTGAGGTCACCCGTGTTTAGCACATCATCTGAAATCTCTTCTTTCAATTCAGGAACATTTGCGATGTTGTTCATTGAAGAAATCATTAAATTTAGATTGCTTTTTTGTTCCACTGTGGCAACCTGATCAAGTGAAGTAGTTAATCCATCTCTGATACCAGCAGCACTTTCCTTTGCAGAAGTTGATATTGACTTGTAATCGGATATCATATCATTCAGCTTTTGGCGTTCGCGATGCAGGTACTTATTAGCTTCTTCAAGCGTTTTAAATGTAGGAACTGTGGCTAATTCGTCGGGTGCTTTTACAGAATCAATTTTCATTGAACTGATGATCATACCTTTATCATACACAATTCCTTCACCTGTACGAGCCTTTTCAGCTACAGCAACGCTTGCTGCATCCATGGCCGTTTTCGCTGTTTTAGAAATCGTTGATTTCGCATCAGAATAGTAATGGTTGACTATATCGTAGTCTTTCATCAATTTTGATTCAGTAGCCGTTCTAAGGTTTCCCGACCCAAAATATCCTACCATTACATATCCCAAAAATATCAATGAGCCTACTTCGAGTGGAATTAACAGGAATCGCTTCCAGCTTGTTATGAACTCAAATGCTAAGATAAGGGTAATGATTGTGTCTACGATACCGAATATCAATACGAGCTTTCCCATTCCTTCTCCGAACACGATTGTTCCGCCGATGTATGCCATGTAAACGATCCATGAGATAGTGCCTAATGCAACCAGTGTCATAAAAACTTTAATTCCTATGCGCATTCTGATTGTTTTTTGCAAATCTTTGAATGCAGCAGTCGGCTCCTGAGAGACATCTTTCAATGCGTTGGCTATCTCTGATAGCTTGGTAGCGTTAAGAATCGTCTTTAACGCGGCTGTTAGTGTACTGTTGTTACTGTTCATTTTTTATAATTTTTTCTTGTTTAAAATTTGTTTATTAATTTGGAAAAGAGCTGTTACAAGTTTATCATATAACTTTACAATTGTCAAGTTATATGGCATAACAAAAAACCTTATTTCTAAGGCTTTTTGAGTGCTTTATGCTTCGATATATGGCAATAATCCCATAAATCGAGCTCGTTTTACCGCAAGAGCAAGAGCTCGTTGGTTTTTAAGCGTTGTTCCTGTTCGTCGACGAGGTAAAATCTTACCAGTTGACCCTAGGAATTTCTTCAAAATCTCAATATCTTTATAATCGATATATTTGATATTGTTTGATTTGAAATAACATTGTTGTTGTGACATACAGTTTATTCACTGAACTTCTAAAGATTAGAATGGAATGTCGTCAGGATTGATATCTAATGCATCTGCATCAGGGTAATCAATTGCGGAGTCATGTGATGGAGCAGGTGCAGCGTTTGAATTCGAGTATGAACTTGAACCAGTACTGTTCCCTGTTTGTGGTCGAGATCCGAATTGTACATCCTCGGCAATGATTTCAGTTCGGTATTTCTTCTGACCGTCCTGTTCCCAGCTGCGAGTTTGAATTCGTCCAATTACTGAAATCTGACTTCCTCGCTTTACATATTGTGCACATGTTTCAGCTTGGCGTCCGAATACCACAACATTGTGATATTCAGCCATTTCCTTTCGCTCACCAGTTGTCGCGTCTTTCCAGAAACGGTTGGTAGCGATTGAAAATGTTGTAATTTTAACGCCAGATGGTAATGATTTTAATTCGGGATCTCGTGTTACATTTCCTGCAATGATTGCTTTGTTGATATACATAGTATTTCTTGATTATTTCTAACAATAAACCAAGTATATCTTAAAGCATTTTTGCTGACAAGTTTTTCCATTTTTTATCTTTTATTTATTCAGTTTCGATTTCAGTTTCAGGTAATGATTCGACCACTTCGTCTTCTTCTTTACTTACAGGAGTCTGCAATTCTGCTGCAGCAATTCCTGGATCAATTTCATCTTCTTCAACTTCCTCAACATCTGCAATAACTTCATCTTCACCCATTTCTGATCGAGCGTTTGATTTCAAGATCTTTGAAAGAGGTTTTTTACTAATGATCGTGTTTTCTGCAACTGTAAGAGTTAGCATGAATCGGATAACTAACAAGTTTTTATCCATCAATTCCTGAATTGATTTAATCATATCAGGAGTAGTTGTAAACTTGATCCAACCAAAGTAACCCTGGTTAAATTTAACTTTTTTGTTATCGATAGTTTTATCCATTTGATAAGCAATATCAATAAATTCTGGTCGTCCATCAGTGATGATTGAACCTCCATTATTTGTGATAATTGTTTTGATCTCGTCTACCTTTGAGTCAAGATCTTCCTCGCGAACAGCTGGTGACAATAGGAAGCCGAGTTCGTAAACTCGAGGCTCCAGCGTTTCAGTCGAGGCTTGAGTAACTGCCTTTTTTCGTGCCATAT
>DAOLZR010000052.1:0-1649 GCA_035426405.1 Minisyncoccota bacterium
TCAAGAACATAAATACAATCTGCATGCATAATTGTTGAAAGTCGGTGTGCAATTAAAATCGTAATATGTGATTTTAATTGAGATACATCACGAATAGTTTTTCCGATTTCTTCCTCGGTTAATGAATCAAGAGCCGATGTTGCCTCATCAAATACTAAAATCTTTGGCTTGCGCAACAGTGCACGAGCAATTGATAGGCGTTGCTTTTCACCGCCAGAAACTTTTACACCACCTTCACCGATTACCGTGTCGAGTCCTTGTCCACCGCGTGCAAGCAAGTTTTGACATTGTGCTTTGTTCAGCACATCCAAACACTCATCGTCTGTTGCGTTTGGATTTACAAACAATAAGTTCTCGCGAATTGTTCCCGAAAATAATTGTGTGTCTTGGGTAACAAATCCGATCTGTTTGCGAAGTTCTTCCTTGTTAATTTCATCGTGGCGTATATTGTTGTACAAAATTGCACCATCAGTTGGAATATACAAACCAACCAACAATTTTACAAGAGATGTTTTTCCAGACCCAGATGGACCAACGAACGCAATCGTTTTTCCTTGCTGTACATTGTACGATATGCCCGAAAGAGCCTTTGTAGCTGCAGTGCCGTAACCAAATGAAACATTATTGAATTCAAGTTTCGTTACATCGCCAATTGCTTTTGCGTTTTCTGGGTTCGGTTCCGGTGATGTGTTCATCAACTTTTCATAGTTTGCAAGCGATGCTTCTGTTTCGCGATATGCCGCAATAAACGGTGCAATCATCTGTAACGGAAAGAATAGCCAGAAGCTATAAATACTTAACGAGAAATACTGCCCAAGCGTAATAGTGCCAGTAAAGATAAGATAAAAAAGAAAGAATACAAGACCTGCGCGTGCTGCGTTAGTAATTGTTCCTTGAACAAAATCCAAAGATCGTAGATAACGCAATTTTTTAAGTTCTAGTTTCAATATCTTTTCAGTAACCATGTTCAAACGATCAACTTCTTGTCCTGCCAATCCAAGTGATTTAACAAGTTCAATATTACGCAAGGATTCCGTAGTAGACCCGGCAAGTGCAGTTGTTTCTGCGACAATAGTGGTTTGTATTTTCTTGATACGCTTTGACATGATCATGCTGATTATGCCAATGATTGTAATCATACCAAGAAACACAAGAGGAATAACCCAATAGATCGTTGCAGAATAGATTCCAATGAATAACAGAATAAGAATAGAAACAAAAACTGTATTCACAATTTGTAGCATCAAATTTTCTGTATCTTGGCGTGCCTTCTGTAGCTTTCCAAGCGTTTCACCAGATCGTTCATCTTCGAATACACTGTATGGCAATGCAAGGGAGTGCTGCACTCCTTCTCGATACATGTCTGCGCCAGTTCGTTTACTAACTGTGTTTAAATAATAATCTTGGAAATTTTTTGCGATGCGAGATACAAGCGCTGTACCGACGAATGTCAGAACGAGTAATCCTACTCCGTTTAAAAATTCAGACCGAGTGTATTCCGCAAATCGCATAGCATATCTATCAACAAGTAGTTGGGTAATATACGGCTCAAGCAACGAGAAAACCTGATTGACCAAAGCAAGGATCAGAATCAATCCGCACAATTTCCAATATTTTTTTAAGTATGTATAAAATATTTTCATAATTAT
>DAOLZR010000052.1:1749-3157 GCA_035426405.1 Minisyncoccota bacterium
ATAAACCACATTTCAAACAATAAATATAAAGACATGAAGAGAGTACTTACTGTGTACTGGCAGTACACCAAAGGAATACGGACATCCGCATTCCTCACTATTTTACTATTTACCGCAGCATTGCTGTTTCGTGAGATTCTGCGTCCGTATGTACTCAGAGATCTTGTAGATGGATTAACAACACATGCCAATGATAGAGATTTCATTTGGCATCAAGTTGTTTTATTTGCAGTGATGCATATCGCAGCTCAAATTTGTTTTCGAAGCGGTGAATTTATAAACTCACTTTTTGAATCAAATCACATGCGTAATTTACGGAATTTAGCGTTCGAGCATATGACAAAGCACTCGCTTGCATTTTTTGCGAATAACCACGCAGGAGCGTTGGTAACTCGCCAGAAACGATTTGTAAATTCTGCCGAAGTTCTATTTGAAGAATTAGTCGGTAGTACTCTTTCGATGACTGTGCAAGTTATCGGAGTTTCTATTGTTATGCTGTTTGTCTCACCACCCATGGTCATTGGTGTTTTAGTTTGGGTAGGGTGTTACATTTTGAATGCAATTTTTATGGGTAGAAAGCGGTTAGCGCTAGACTACAATGAGGCTGAACAAGAATCCAGAGTCACTGGTGATTTTGCTGATGTAATGGGAAATATTTCCATTTTAAAAACATTTGGCACCACTAAAAGAGAAAAAAACTTTTTCTCTGGAACAGTTAACAAGCATTATTCAGCACTGCAAAGAGCATTACATTTTGCGAACACGCAAAACGCAATGCAAGGAATTTTTTCTTCAATTATCCATATTGGAGGAATTATTGCAGCTGTATCATTATGGTTTAATAATCAAATGAGTACAGGAAATGTCATTCTGATTACTATCTATGCAGGATCATTATCAAGCTCGCTTTGGGATTTTGGTAAAACTATTCGAAAATTTAGTCGTGCGATTGCCGATGCGGAGGAAATGGTGGAGATTATTGACACACCGCCAAGTATCGTAGATGCACCAGGTGCGTTGGAACGCATATCTCTTTCTCCAGAACAAGCAACTATCGATTTTAAAAATGTTTCGTTTGCTTATAATTCCTCTGCACAAATATTTAATAATTTTAATTTAAGTATTCCAGCAGGGCAAAAAGTAGCGATCATTGGTTCAACCGGAGCCGGTAAAACCACTCTGGTCTCGCTTCTGTTACGCGTCATTGATGTGCAAAAAGGATCAATTCATATTGGTCCTTACAACATCAAAACCGATGTGACTCAAGATGGTTTCAAGTCTTGTATTAGTTCTGTGTCTCAAAATATTGATCTCTATAATCGTTCAATTAAAGACAATATCGGATATGGAAACCCGAACGCAACGCTCGATGAAATTAGAGCGGCTGCAAAAAAAGCTTTCATTGATT
>DAOLZR010000053.1:0-3071 GCA_035426405.1 Minisyncoccota bacterium
CAGCTGAATTCCAGTATTCGTTGTAATCAGGTAAATCAATAGGTGATTGATGTTGTTCTGCTTTGGTTTCTTGTAAGCAAATAACATCAGGTTGTAATTGCTCAACCATAGGTAAGAATAATCCCTTGTTATGCACTGCGCGTATTCCATTTACATTCCAGGAAACAAGTTTCATATGCGTTATGATACCATACTTATACCGAGGCTTGATTATTGAGGTCTGTTGACATAATTTGTAAAAGGTGTTAAGTTGCCTGTTCCAGTGGGTGGACACAAACGCATTATATAGTCAGTTGAAAAACTCGCCTGCGTTTAAAGCTATTGAACAATATGTTCAATAGCTTTTTTACTTGCCTTAATTTTTCTTGAATAGTGTAAACATCATTCCTAATTTATCTGCAGGATCGCTTTGTGTTCCAAAGAATTCTGTTTTCTGTGTAACTACTGAAAATCCATATTGAGCAAATAATGCATTAAGTTGTTCGTCACTAAGGAAATAATATGACACCCCAAATTTGTGATAGGGAGATTCATTGTTCATTTTTGGTGTAAATCCTAAAAATCGCGGAGTCTCTGCTGATAGTGTCACAGATAATACATGGCCACCTGGTGCTGTGACGCGATGGAGTTCTTTTAAATACATTATCCATTCTTGTTCTGGTAAATGTTGTAGTACTCCAATATCAGTTACTAACGGAAAACTTTCATCGGTGAACGGTAGATCTGCTGCAATACCATGAACAAAACGAGCTCGTTCTGCATATGAATGTAATTTAATATCGTTGTTTACCTTATCAACAATTGACTGAACATAATCCAATCCAATTACTCGAAATCCGTGATCGATTAATTTAAAAGCCCATACACCACGACCAGAACCGATATCTAAAATAATACTATTGGGAGTAATAGTTGGAATCATGTCGAGTGCGATTTGATGATAAGGAATGTGTGTCCAGATGTCTGAACCTGTTCGGTATGCCGTATCAAAATAATGATGTTGTGATTCTGGAGTCATTAGTTCTATTATAGATTAATTAAGATACAGTGTCACGACAATAAATTAATATTTTATTTAGATGTACTTACTAATATGATTATATGTATGAAAAAGATTTCAAAAAATGGATTACTTTCAAAGATCATTTGGACAAAAGAAACCTTCCAATGGATTTCAATGTCCATGAAGGTGATATTTGGTGGACTTCACTTGGTGTCAATATCGGATCAGAAATTGACGGGAAGAATCATTCATTTGAAAGACCTGTGGTAATAGTGAAATTCATTAATCGCTCGACTGTATATGTTGTTCCTATGACAAGTAAGTACAAAAATAATAATCACCACTTCGAGATCTCTTACATGAACAAAAAAGGCTGGGCAATTATGTCACAACTAAGACTTGTTAGTACTAAGCGATTACTTCGTAAGATCTCCAAAATTTCATCACCGGAATTAGATAATATGAAATTATTCTTAGTTAGTCTTTTTAAGTAGACAAATCGACCCCCGCAGCTTGCGCTGCGGGGGTCTCGGAAGCTTCTTACGAAGCAAAGTACTTTTACTATAACAAAATTAGAAATTATTGCAAATAAAACATTTTACGATTTACTAATACTGAGTCATTACAGAATAATTTGATACTGTGCTTAATAATTGATTAATTACATAACGAGTTGCCGGCCCAACAATCCCATCAGGTGTTAATCCGCGGTCAGATTGAAATCTAGTCACTGCAGCATGTGTTACTGTTCCAAAATAAGTATCAATATATGAATTCATGTAACCCTGTGATTGTAAAAAGTTTTCCAAAATATTCACCTGTGTTCCGCGAGTTCCAAAATATAATTTCTGTGTCAACACTTGGACAAGTGGGTTTGGATACGGGTAAGAATTAGATGATGTTGTAAATGAGTATAGTTGGTTTTGCCAAGTATCAGATGGACACGGTGCTTGGATACATCGAATACCGTTATCATATCCTAACCATACTCGATATTTTGTATTAGCTTGTAAGTTCGGCAGGGTTGCAGGAAGTAAATTTCCATACGAATCGTAATCAAAGTACGCAGTGTTCGGTTCGATATAAATCATAGGACACGCAGTATACGGAGCAGTCGCAGGATCGTCGCCACACATCCACGGACGGTACTGAACCTTAATCATTTGACGATTTGAAACAGTGTTTCGGTATTCATCGTTATTTCCAAGATTTAACTGCACCTGCGCAGTACTTGGGGTTATGTTAGAAAACGAAAGTGATGAATAAAAAGGCATTGAAGGCATTGATTGCGCAAAAGCCGGACCTCCAATCAGGACTCCACTGATAATTGATAGGGTTGTTATAAGTTTCTTCATATATGGTAGTATACCATTTCCGCATAATCAGTTCTAGTTGCGATTTCACGGGAAATAAAAAACACCGTTTGGTGTTTTTTATTTCCCATGAAACTTCTTGTGAACTTCTCGTAATTGCTTATCAGTGACATGGGTATACACCTGAGTCGTCGCAATGTTTGCATGTCCTAACATCATCTGAACAGATCGTATGTCGGCACCGTTTGAAAGCAGATCAGTTGCGAAACTGTGACGCAACACATGGGGTGTTACTCGTTTTGAAATTCCGGCGACCGTTGCATAGTGTTTCACAATGCGTTCAATCGATCGTGGTGTCAGTCTCATATCTGCAGAACTATTTGCAGAAATATTTGCAAACAACGGTTCTGCAAAATCTTTACGGACTTTTAAATAATTGCGGAGCGTTTCACGCGCACGATCTGACAGAAACACAACACGAACCTTGTCGCCTTTTCCGCGGATTGAAAATTCATCTTTTGATAAATCTAAATCGCGGTTTAATGAACATAATTCTGAAAGACGAAGACCAGTCGAGAAGAAAAGTTCGAGGAGAGCGCGGTCGCGCAGCGACCGCGCATGATCGTCTTCTTGTTTTTTTAATTCATTAGCTACCTTTTGTTTTTGCGAGTCGCTTGTTTTTTCCTTGTTATTCGGTGCGTCATTTTTTCGTGTTTCACGATCTAAGTTTTTTTGAAGTGGTGCTTCCAAGAATC
>DAOLZR010000054.1:0-3067 GCA_035426405.1 Minisyncoccota bacterium
AAGAGTTCCTCGGCTGCAAATGGTGCAAACGGAGCAAGTAATTTAGATAATCGCACTAATACGAAATAACATACTTGTTTTGCTTGTAAGTCTCCATCTTTCAAGCGATCTCGTGATCGACGCAGGTACCATGTAGAGAAATCATCGATGAAATCTCGGATTGCTCGTGCTGGTTCTACGAATTTATAATTATCCAAACCTTCTGTGATTTCCTTGGTAAGCATAAACAGTCGCGTAATAATCCAACTATCTAATACATTTAAATGTTCAAATTTAAATTCTTTTTCTTCTGCTTGAGTGTCACGATATAACTCATAGAAACTCATGATATTCATTAATGGATTAAAGACTTTTTTCTTTACATCATCCAATGATTTATCATCAAAGTTTTTTGTTTCTCCTGGCTGATTCACGCTGTAGAACCAAAACCTGACAACATCGGCTCCGTATTTTTCAAATACTTCCCATGGCGATACAATATTACCTTTTGATTTTGACATCTTTGTTCCGTCTGCCGCCATTAGCAATCCTAAACATACAACATTTTTGTAATTGTTAGTTGGTTCATCATTTAACAAGTTCGCAATCGCATGCATGGTGTAAAACCATCCTCGTGTCTGATCGACTCCCTCGGAAATATAATCAGCAGGTTTCGGATTAAAGTCTACTGGCGCGCCAAGCTTGTGAGACTGAGCGTATGCCATGGCACCTGAATCGAACCATACATCCATGATTGCAGATGTCCGAGTCAGTTTTTCACCATCAAGTTCTAGTTCGATTTGATCGATATATGGTTTATGTAAATCTAATTCATAGTTTTCATTATGAGGCAGAGGTGTGAAATTAAGTTCACGGATTTCTGCATTATTAAATGGAAATTCTTTTGCTTCATCTTCGAGTAAATCTTTGAAAGTAAAACCTTTAGATGATAACACCAAACCACGAGCCGAAGAATTGTGGGTAACAATTAAAATATTTTTACCCTGATATTTTGAATCAATATCGTGTAAGAATTCTCCACACCGCTTTGTAACATCTTGATAAGATTCAAATCCTTCTATTTTAAATGTATATCGGTTTTCCGATGCGTTACGAATTTGTATAAAAGAATCAATTGTTTTTCCTTGAAATTCTTTTCCTACTTGCCATTCAATAATACGGTCGTCGGTAATAATTTGGTTAGTATTAATTCCCAGATGTTCTGCTACCAGCTTTGCAGTTTCCTGAGTTCGTAGAATTGGAGAAGTAATAATAATATCAATACCCATTTCTTTTAATACTTCAGCAGTTTTTGCAACTTGTGCGCGACCTTCATCAGTTAAATGATTATCGGAGTCACCCATGAAATCCCAGATTTTTCCAATATTACTTTTTGCTTGACCATGACGCATTACCGTAAACTTGTTTCCAGATTTCTTTGAATATTTTTTAATATCATCAAGTGATCCAATCACAACACGCCTTGATCCGTCCGCAGTTTCCCATACAGGAATTGGTGTTCCCCAGTATCGTTCACGAGAAATTGCCCAATCACGAATTCCATCGAGCCATTCACCGAATCGTCCTTTTTTAATATGATCCGGTTCCCAATTAATATTTTCGTTTGCTGCAAGTAGTTTTTCTCGAAGTGAACTCATTCGGAAATACCACGAACCTCGTGCGTAGTACAACAACGGCGTATTACATCGCCAGCAATGTGGATAGCTGTGCGCATAGTTTTCTTTTTTAAATAACAAATTTCGTGCAGTTAAGTCATTAATAATATCAATCGCAAGTGTTGGTTTTCCTGATTCATCAGATTCTTTTACATAACGGCCTGATAACTTCAATGTTTCCGTATCACAACCTGCAATATATTTTCCTTCTTCATTAACGACATGGAATTTTGGTAGATTATGCTTCGTCCCCAAATCAAAGTCATCCGCTCCGTACATCGGCGCAATATGAACAATTCCTGTACCGTCTGTTGTTGTTACAAAATCTGCTGCATGCACTTGAAATGCATTTTCAAGTTTAGATTTCTGATCTGCTGGAAGCAATTCAGACATGAATGGATATAATGGTTCGTATTTCATTCCCACCATCTCACTTCCTTTGTGTTCTGCAATGATTTCGTATCCTTCAGATAGATTTTTCAATAGTGTTTTTGCAAGTACAAAAATTTCATCGCCTACTTTTGCTTCAACATAGTCAATTTCAGCACCAACTGCAAGCGCGACATTCCCTGGCAATGTCCAAGGTGTTGTTGTCCATGCCATGATATAAGTATTTTCTTGTCCTATAACTTTAAATTTCACATACGCTGTGACATCCTTCACATCCTGATATGCTCCTGGTTGATTCAATTCATGAGACGACAAAGCCGTTCCACAACGCGTACACCACGGCAGAATCTTAAAATCTTTAAATAATAATTCATTTCCATTTTGATCTTTTCGATCGGAAATCTTTTTTACGACACCCCATAATGCCTCGATATAACTGTTTTCATAGGTCACATACGGATGCTTCATATCCAACCAGTACCCCATTCGATCAGTTAATGCTTCCCATTCATGTTTATATTCCCAAACACTTTCCTTACATTTTCTGTTATATTCAGAAACTCCATACACTTCGATTTCCTTTTTTGATTTTAAACCCAATTGTTTTTCAACCTGTAATTCCACTGGCAACCCGTGTGTATCCCAACCAGCTTTTCGTTCTACATTAAAACCACGCATTGTTTTATAACGCGGAATGATATCCTTGAACGACCGTGCACCCACATGGTGAATTCCGGGTCGTCCATTTGCGGTTGGAGGTCCTTCAAAAAAGACAAAGTCGCCTGCAGTAGATTCCTTTGCAAGGGTTTTATCGAAAATCTGATTTTCCTTCCAGAATTGTAAAATAGATTCTTCACGAGCTGCGGTTTCTGATTTTTCCAGATTCTCTGGAATGAAGTTGTTTGAGTTTGGGTTCATAATAATAAATTGAAGCTTATAAAAATAGTTAACGAAAAAACTCGTCTTCGCGCGCGGCAAAAGTGCCGTGAGCAAGGACGAGTTTTCTTTTTAATCCTACTTCG
>DAOLZR010000055.1:0-3049 GCA_035426405.1 Minisyncoccota bacterium
CGGCGCCCCCTACCTTTCCTGGGTGTGCGGGCTTGCATTTTTCGGTCAATATGTTAGTATCAACCCATTAATTGTTATTAACTAATCATCAAATTTTATGGCTCGTACATGTGATATAACAGGAAAAGGCTCGCAGGTTGGTGGAGGTTACTCTAACCGTGTTCGTGCTACAAAATTCAACCCGACAGGATTGCGACGACGATACCCAAACTTACAGACAAAAACTTATATTGTTCCTGAATTGAACAATCAGAAAGTTAAATTGACTGTTTCAACACGAGGTATGCGAACAATCACTAAAAACGGAATCTTTAAAGCATTGAAAGATGCAAAGATCATCTAACAAAAAACACCCATACGGGTGTTTTTTGTTACTTTGAACCAGAACATATAATTGTTGCTCCGTCGGAACGGCAATCAATTGTGCCTAATTGCGACGTTTCCAGGATCTGAGCATTGATGGATTCGACGCGCTCGATTACCTCGGGCGCGGGATGGCCGTATTTATTCCCAAGGCCTGCCGAGACGATCGCGGTCGTCGGATGAACGGCTTGGAGAAACACATCGGAACTGGATGTTTTTGATCCGTGATGACCGAGTTTCAGCACATCGGATTTCAATTGTTCTCCATATGTTTTGACCAGATAATCCTCGACATCGCTTGGTGAATCCCCTGTTAATAAAAATGAAGTATCACCGTAGGAAACTTTTACAACAATTGATGCTTCGTTTGTTTCCCAGCCATTTGGATTTTGATCTGGGAACAACACATCAATAACAACACCATATTTTGGGTCAAGAATGATTCGTTCCCCATTTCGAGCTGTTAATGTATTAGCATGTTCACTGGCAACTTTTTGCCCAAATGTTCTATCAATTAATGTTGGAGATGAAATTTCCGATTCGATGACAGTCCCTATTTTGTAACGGTCTAGTACATACGGAAATCCACCAATATGATCTGCGTCAGAGTGAGTTGCTAAAATCATATCAATCGTCCGATCAAAGAAACTCTTTGTTTCTCCAAGTCGATCAATTATAGATTGATCTGGTCCAGAATCAATTAATAATTCCCTTCCATTTGGTGCCTGTATCCAGATCGCATCGCCCTGTCCAATATCTAAAAATGAAACTTGTAGGGTTGGAGGTGCCAGTAGTGGTATTGTGTTTATTAAAATCAAAACCGCGAATGATACCAAAAAACCCAACACTATCATTGAGTTTTTTTGAATACTTGATGTAATAATTGTTCGAGTATTTTTTAGATAATCCATAGTATATGTTATTCAGATTCAGATGGTTTTAATTCTGCAATTGCCTGTTTTCCCGATTCAATAATTGTTTTTTCTCGATCGTAAATAATTTCAAGAATAACAACCGCAAATGGAATGGCAATAATAGCACCAGTCCATCCAATTAATTCGATCCATGCAATTAATGAGATAATCACTAACAACATTGGAATACCTACAGTTTTATGAACAATTAACGGCTGAAATACATTTGTCTCCAAGAAGTTTATTATCAAAAAGAATATTAATGTAGTTATACCAACTGAAAGCCCTTGAGATACCATTACAAACGGTACAATAGTAAGTGTTCCTAATATTAGACCAAACGGAATGAGTTCCAGTATCATTACAATAATAGAAAGTAGTAATACATATGGCACGCCGATAAATGATAATCCAATAAATGCCATCGCACCTGCTAAAAATGCAAGAAGGAATTGTCCACCAAACCAATAACCAATTTTTTCCTCTACACGATCCCATAACCCAACCACATATGCTTCATACTGAACAGGTGTCATCGCTCGCAAGAAACTATTGACTCCACCTTCTTTAATTGAAAGAAAGAATGACATAATAAAAACCAGGACAATATTACTAACTGCATGAAATACAGTTGTAATTCCAGTTAATACAGAATCTGTCAGATATACCTTCCAGAAATTCTGCAGACCTTGGAATATATTACTTGTGCCTAATACACTGCGCAATGTTGATTCTGTTAAACCATTATCTGAGACTCGATTGAGTAATTTTGCCCATGGACTTGATTTTGGTAGGTAATCAATTACACCTGAAAGTTCCTTGAACAAGAGTGGGAAAAATACAAAAATAATAAGTGCAATGATTCCCAAGAAAAATAAATACATGAACAGCACCCCGACTGTACGCGGAATATGTAACCGACGCAGCAATTTCACACCCGCGTTTACAAATGATGCAATAATTACCGAGATTAACACTAGTAATACAAAATCACGAATGATCCACAACGCGAAAAGCGTAATACCTCCAATTGCTAAAACCAGAAAACTGCGTGGTGTAATATCGACATGATAGCGAACTGATTTTTGGCTTTGTTCAGTCATATATCAACACTGTATCACGAAAATAAAAAAAGTCATTATATGACTTTTTTTATTTCAGATTCCGTATGTGGACCTGTGATGACCACATGAAATTGATCCAATTTAAAATACTTCTTTGCAACCCGTTGTATATCTGAACTAGTAACTGATCGAATCTCCTTTTCTAATTCTACCAAGGTTTTTTGTGACTGATTAAGCACTTCTTTTGCACCAACAAAATTTGCAACATCATCCGACAATTCCACTCCCATATATAATTTTCCGATCATATATTCTTTCGTTTTTGAAAGTTCATTCTCGGAAACGGGTATATCGCATAGTTTCTGTAACTCACCTTTTATTGCAGATAACACCTCGGGAACTCGTTTTGGCTCTGTTCCTGTTGCAATAGCAAATTCACCTGTATCATCTGATGAAGAAAAATCAGAGTACACATAATATCCTGCGCCCATTTCTTCACGCAGTTTAAAAAACAATCGAGAACTCATTCCTTGACCTAACACTGCATTTAATACAGATAATGCCCTACGATCTGGATGATCTGCTGACAATGATCGTGTTCCTATAATAATATGAGACTGATCTGTTTTCTTGTTCTCAACAATAATTTTAGAGCCTGGTTTTTTCACAATTTTTTTCTTTACGATAACAGGCTTAGATGCAATAGTT
>DAOLZR010000056.1:0-2952 GCA_035426405.1 Minisyncoccota bacterium
GAGTCACCTTCAAAAGCAAAAACTATCGAGAAATATTTGGACGGAAAATATACTGTTCGTGCATCGATTGGACATGTTCGCGATCTTCCAAAAACTAACAAAGACGCTATCGATATTGCCGGTGGTTTTATTCCTCGTTATGAAATTTCAGTCGGAAAACACCGAGTCATTTCAGAACTACAAACTCTTGCTCGAAAAGCTGAAGAGATTATTCTATCACCCGATCCCGACCGTGAAGGAGAAGCAATCGCATGGCACTTGAAAGAAATTTTAAATGATAAGTCTATCAAAGCACCTATTAAACGAGTGACTTTTAACGAGATTACAAAAGATGCAATCATTGAAGCATTGCAACACCCACGAGAAATTGATTATGAATTAGTTCAGGCTCAAGAAGCTCGACGAGTATTAGATCGATTGGTTGGATATGATTTATCTGGATTAATTTGGAAAAAAGTTCGTTATGGATTATCTGCTGGGCGTGTTCAGTCACCAGCACTTCGAATCATCATGGAAAAGGAACGAGAAATCCGCGCATTCGTTCCAGAACAATACTGGACTATTGAAGGACTATTTTCTGCTGGAAAAGAGCAGTTCCCGCTTTCTTGTTCAATCGAACCACGAGAATTAAAAGATGTTCAAAATATTTTAGAGCTTGGTAAAAAACACGATTGGCATGTTACAGACATTAAAACATCTGAACAAAAGCGAACATCTCGTGCGCCATTTACAACTTCAACATTACAACAAACTGCATCTACACGACTTGGATTTTCACCATCACGAACGATGCAGGTTGCTCAAAAATTGTACGAAGAAGGTCATATTACCTACATGCGTACAGATTCAACGAATCTATCTGCGCAGGCTCAAGCTCAAATTCTTGCACTTGTAGAGAAAAAATACGGAAAAGAATTCGTTCAAGCAAAAACATATGCAACTAAATCAAAGAATGCGCAGGAGGCCCACGAAGCAATTCGACCTACACACATTGATCATTTATCGCTTGGATTTACGGAAGAACAAAAAAGTTTGTATACATTAATTTGGGAACGAGCCGTTTCTTCACAGATGAGTGATGCAAAAATGTTAAAAACTAAATTGATCGCAAATATTACTACAAATAATATTCCAGATTTTTCTGCGAATGGTTCACGAATCCTATTCCCTGGATGGTTAATCGTCGATACAGCAGCACGCGGTGAAGATGTTGAGCTCCCAAAACTATCTGTTGGTCAAAAAATTGACCTTGTAGAGCTTGAAGCGACCGAAAAAGCAACTCAGCCACCAAACCGCTATACAGAGGCAGGATTGATCAAAGAATTGGAGGAACGAGGAATCGGACGACCATCAACTTATGCATCAATTATGCGAACATTAGAGGATCGTGGTTATGTAAAAAAAGAAGGACGCACATTATTCCCAACCGATACAGGTGATGTTGTATCAAGTTTCCTTGAAACTAATTTCCCTACTTATATTAGTGATACATTTACCGCGGAAATGGAGAATGAGTTAGATGAAATTGCAAATGGAGAACGGCAGTATATAAAAACTCTTTCAGATTTCTATGGTCCATTTTCAGCAGAGGTTGCCAAGAAAGATAAGCTAGACAAAGCAACTAATCTAGGCGATGCAGAAGCACATCACGCGTGTCCAAAATGTGGATCGCCAATGATTATTAAACTTGGTCGTAGTGGAAAATTCTTGTCATGTGGTCGCTATCCAGATTGTGATGGCGCGCTTACTATGGATGGCCAAGAAGTTGGGAAAGAAAAACCATTTGGAATTCATCCGACTACCGGTGAAAACATCTACTTAATGTCTGGACGATTTGGTGCCTATGTTCAACAAGGTGAAATGCCTGAAAAGCCAAAACTTACGAAGTTCCCAAAAGGTCACAAGAAGACCGCGGAAGACAAGGAATTAGTAAAACGAGAAAAAGAATTGATCGAACAGGCTAAAGATCTTCCTATGCCGCGTCGTGCATCGCTCCCACCAAAAATGAATCCATCTGATGTAACAATGGATATTGCACTGAAGTTACTTGAATTACCAAGAAGTCTTGGAAATGACCCGGAAAGTAATGAACCAATTATTGCAAATGTAGGACGATTTGGTCCGTATGTTGGACGAGGTCGTAACTTCAGATCAATCAAAAAACCATTTGATGCATACGGAATTACACTTGAACAAGCACTCACTTTGTTAAATACTCCAAAGCAACTACCGAAAGGAACAGAGTTGATTACAACTTTTATACACCCAAAATCAAAACGAGAAATGCAAGTATTGAAATCTAAATCTGGTCACTTTATAAAAGCAGGCTTGAAACGAATATACTTACCAGATAACCTTGACCCGACAATTGCAACGACTGACGAACTGGTTGCATTACTTGGAATTGAATCTGCAAAAGGAAAGAAAAAATAAAGCACCATATCGGTGTTTTATTATTTGTAACGAAAAATCGATGGAGATATATAATGCGAACATTATATATCTCCATCGATTTATTATATGAGTAACGGATGTTACTTTTTTTCAACTATAACAAATGCTTTAAAAAGTGTGTGTTGCAACACCTCTGGTGTTCTCTGGATTTCTTCAGAAAATGATACACCAAGTGAGTTGAAATACTTTTTCAAAACCGGATAACTCTTGTCTATTTGTTTACAAACAGATTCAAATGAATCAAACTTATGCTTTTTCAGAAAGGTTAAAAAGTTATTTACACCTACTGAATGCAGATCACGCATTCGATTAATCCAAGTCGGATCAATTGAATCCAGTGAATCCTTTTCTTCAAACATCGGAATGAATCCGACTTCTTTGCTTTTTAATTTCAATTTTTTTCCTGCTTTCATTGTAGAAATTTTAGGTTTAAAAATAAAAAATAGTTTTAAAGAACTGTCAATATGATAGCACATTTAATATAAAAAGTCAAGCATT
>DAOLZR010000057.1:0-2718 GCA_035426405.1 Minisyncoccota bacterium
TTTCAATGTAGATTCTACTTCGGAATATAATATCAAATAAAAATATAGTTATTATCACATTTATGCTAAGAAAATGGGTTTCAACAAATAGACTCACAGAGCTCTTTTGACTTTATTTTAAACGAGAGCTTATTTGTTTTTGACTTCTTTGTTATTTTATAGTTTTATAGTTTTAGAGTGCGCAAAGGAATTTTGACTGGTGTCAAATACTACTCCGATCAGACCGTATCTAAAATTGGTTAGCAACAATAATTTGCCGTTGAATTGTGTCAACGGATCGGAGGACAAATATGATAGGACTTCAGTCCCTGGTTCTATATTCTTTCTTTTTTAAAGTTAATTGAAACATGTAGGAACATAGAACACATAGGGATTTGACTGGCTTCAAATTTTGATCCTTTAAGGGATTGAACAAGCGAGGGGCTGCGTATCACGCTGGAGGATGTCGCCCATGCTTAGTCAGTCAGGCAGGCTTCAAGGCTTGGAGGGCATTAGCCACTAATTGCACGAATTTGCACGAATTTATGTGTTTGGGTTGCGATGTATGATTTGGAAAATTATCTTCGATGCTTCTTAAGTTGTAGTTTATATAGGATTTTGAAAATGGAAGTATATGGCTTTGTCAAAATAAATTTTGGTGACACACGAACGTAGGTAAACCTACGCTCAGCGCCAGATCTAGCAATTGGACTGTTTCCATATTTTCCTATTTATTATTCACCTTTATCTTTATTCCCTCTACTAACTTTTTCACAACTTTCTTGCCCGCGTCTTTGACATATCGGACATCTACGTTTTCGTTGTAATTATTTACGTCCTGTTCGGCAATGCCGATAAAGGGGGTTTTTTCCGTACTAATGTGAACATCTAATCTAAATTTCTTAAGTAGGTTTGTAATTAAATCATCCCATGAATAAGATCATGTCGCAATATTAAAATCATTGCCAATGAGTAGCGCTTATAAATTCATGTTTTATTTTTTGTATGGTTTATCGCTAGATCAAATATATTTGATTTTAAACTAAAACTACTTTACATGAATAAATCGATAACCTATATTCTCCTCTAAATTCAAAGTGCGAATCTCATAAACACCCTCCGGCAAATCGCTGATTTTAATTTCGTTACTATCAATTGAATTGATCTTCAATATCTTAACAACTTTACCCAATGAATTTATAATCGCCACCTCCGGTTTCAGTTCCTTTTCTAAACCTGAAAATGAAACATGAATTATGTCTGATGCAGGATTCGGAAATACGGTCATTTCGGGAAATGGATTGTTGCAACTATTTCTTACAGAGATGGTATAAAAGTAGCTTTCAGACCCATTCAGGTCAACTTGTTTTATCTTATAATAATAATTTCCATCGGACTTTAGGTCACTTTCATCTGTAAAACTGTAAGTGCTTCCATTGAAACTATTGCTCGCCTTAACTCTTCCTATTGGAACAAATTCCTCCGCTTTTGTACCTCTCCAAATCTCAAAATAATCATTATTTATTTCAGCGGAAGTAATCCACGACAAAAGAATGTTATCGCAAGAAGTTGATTGTCCGGTGAAAGAGTGCAAAACAACAGGTAGGGGGAGGCTACAAGAAATTGCTGATGGATAATCGCCAATTATCGTCCATCCTTTACCAGATATCAGATTAGTCCGGGCACTTACAGCATTTGTTCCATATTGCCTGCCTGTGGCGCCCAATTCACGATTATTTGGAGTTAATGGGTTTGAATTCCACCCAATAAGAGTAGAAGAATAGTTTATACAATCCATTCCACAGCTAATCAACATCGCATTCATTACTACAGATGGATTTAACGCCCAACTTCCTATGTCCTGATTGAAAGATGTGGCACTAGTAAACATGATATACATATTTGTAACATTAGATACATCCCAACTTCCTATGTCCTGATTGAAAACCATGGCATTCTGAAACATAGAACCCATATTTGTGACATTAGATACGTCCCAACTTCCTATGTTCTGATTGAAAGATGAAGCATAAAGAAACATAGAACTCATATCCGTGACATTAGAGGTATTCCAGCTTCCTATGTCCTGATTGAAAACTGTGGCATTCAGAAACATGGCACTCATATTTATAACATTAGAGGTATTCCAGCTTCCTATGTTCTGATTGAAAGCGTTGGCTTGATAAAACATCAATCTCATATCTGTAACATTAGATACATCCCAACTTCCTATGTCCTGATTGAAAGATGTGGCACTAGCAAACATGAATCTCATATCCGTAACATTAGAAAGATTCGGTGCATCAGTAGCATTTGAATTCAAATTGGAACACCCATAAAATGAATAAGCCATACTAGTCCAGGCAATATCGCCCCATTGGCCAATATTGATGATTTTCAGTGCGTCTCCTCCATTGTTAAAAAAAATTCTGGGAAATGAGCCTGTAATCCTTATGGTGTATGTTCCGGGTGTTCCAAAATTATGGGTCACACTGCCTGTGATACCTGTTTGGTCATATATCCCATCATTGTTCCAGTCCACGCTGTAATTGTATCCTGTCCCTGTAGTAGGTATGGTAATGCAGCTGCTGCATGAAGTGCCGGCATTGTTGGTCTTCCATGTAGTGATAAATGGAGCCTGGGCAGTCATTAGACTTGTTGTTAATATGGCGAAACAAAGTGTAAGGTACTAAGCCATAAAGTGTGTAAGTTATAAAAATGAATAAATTTATAACGAAA
>DAOLZR010000058.1:0-2715 GCA_035426405.1 Minisyncoccota bacterium
CGATAGTGATATACTATAGATAACTGAACCAAGAAAAAAGATTTTTAAACAGTTTTTTAAAAGGGAATTCGCGTAGCTTTGGCCCTTGGGACAAGGCTCAGGACAACCATCTTTTCACAAAGTGGTTACAATCTCTTTTTATTCGGGTTCAGTCCAAAGAATCCCGGCCTAATGTACGTGGTCGGGATTTTTTGTACTTCTTGAAAAGTAGATGGTATACTGTTTTCATGAATTATTTCAAGAATATGGAATTTAATAACACACTATTCAAACTTGGGCTCATATCATTACTTTCCGTAGTAATATTACAAGCCTGCGCTGATGTGTTTGATTGGTATTATATTTTCCCACATTTTGATACGCCGATGCATATATTAGGCGGAATGTTGGTAGGATTTTTTGCACTTGCTTACACACCACGGGGTGCAAATGCCATCCAAAAATTAGTATGGACAACAATATGGGTGCTTATAATTGGAGGTTTACTTGAAGTGTTTGAATGGATACTGGATTCTCAGGCTGCAATGCTGGTACAAATAGATGCAGCAGATACATTTACCGACATACTACATGATTTTGCAGGTGGAGTGATTGCTTACTGTATTGGATATTTTACTAAACGAATTAATTAATCAACATAACCTCTCATATATTATTTTTTTGATTTGCGGAACGCAAGCGCCCTCACGCACCTATGGTGCTGCGGGTTCGGTCCTCAATCTTCAAAAATAATATATGAGAGGTTACTATACACAACTATGACTACTGAAAAAAAACTATTTGGAACGATTGATTTCTATGGAGCAACAGGTGATGTAACTGGTGCGAACTTTCTTGTGCAAATTAACGGAAAACGAATCTTGGTAGATTGTGGATTGCATCAAGGCGAACAAGCAGATCGCGACCCAGATAGTAACTTTGGATCATTCCCTTACGACCCTGCAACAATCGATATATTATTCGTTACACATGCACACACTGATCATATTGGTAAAATTCCAAAACTCATTCATGATGGTTTTAAAGGTGTAATTTACTCGACTCCACCAACACGCGACATTTCGGCATTAATGTTTGATGATGCAGAAGGGTTAATGGCAAACGAAGCAAAAGAAAAGAATCTGCCGCAAATGTATAACAAAGCCGATATTCAAAAAACATTATCGTTGTGGAAAGTCGTTTCATATCACAATCATTTAGATATTGGAAACGATATTTCAGTTCAGTTTTATGACGCAGGTCATGTACTAGGATCTTCAATGATTGAATTTTCATATGGTGGAAAGAAATTATTATGTACAGGTGATCTTGGAAATACTCCGACGACTCTTTTAAAAGACACAGAAGTATTTATGGAGCCAAATTTCCTATTAATGGAATCGGTATATGGTGATCGTAATCATGATGATGAAAATCGAGCAGAACACTTACAACGAGTTATCAGCCAGGTTGTTGCAAAAAACGGAACACTGATTATTCCTTCGTTTTCATTGGAACGAACACAGGAAGTATTATACGAATTAAATAATTTGATCGAGGACGGAAAAGTTCCAAAAATTTCAACTTACTTGGATTCACCACTTGCAATTGGAATTACAGAAATTTATCGTGGAGCAAAAGATTATTTTAATAAAACAGCAAAGGCAGATATTTTAGGAGGTGATGATATATTTTCATTCCCAGGTTTGCATGTAACTAGTACAACAGAAGAGTCAAAGAAAATATTTTCTGCACCCGACCCAAAGATTATTATTGCAGGATCTGGAATGATGAATGGTGGACGAGTTGTGCACCATGCGCGACATTATTTACCGGACGAAAATAACACGCTGTTGTTGGTAGGTTATCAGGCAATGGGGACATTGGGACGCATTATTCAAAGTGGTGCAGATAGCGTGCGAATATTTGGCGAAGAAGTTCCAGTTCGTGCGAATGTCGATACGATTAGCGGCTTTTCAGGACATAAAGGATCAGACCAGCTGGTAGAATTTGTGAAATCTATCCATAAAAACACAGAAATCGTGTTTGTGGTAATGGGTGAAACATCATCATCTGAATTTCTTGCTAATCGGTTGCGTGACCAAGTTGCAGTCAATGCAGTTACGCCAACTGAAGGTGAGCATGTAGAGCTGTATTTATAAAAACACCCAAATGGGGTGTTTTTAGTTAATTTCTTGGTATACTGTCGTTATGAATTTAGATAAAAAATCACCCAAAATATCAAAAGTAAATCAGGTAGAAGATAATGTTTTTTCTGAGAATAAGGTTGAAAATAATGAATGGACACTATTAGTAAATCATGTGTTTGACGAGGATAGTTATTATCGAATTGTGAGTTCAGATGGCTATCAAGATTTTTTAAAAAATAACATACTCCGTAGTTCTCCAGAGGGCACACCTTCAAAAATGGCAGGTAGGTTTGATATTGGTCACCGTCCTACATCTTTTCCATCCTTCGATAAAGGTGCACCAGACCTTTCTTATGCAGTCGAAGGTCAAGATAATTATATTTTTGAATCAAAAATTCCTATGTATAGACGAGGTGATAAAAATCCTCTACACGAAAGACCGATCAAGGGTCGTCACTGGGCATATCGACCAATTGACTTAGCGACAGGATTAGTAATTACAAATATGACTCCGGATATGATTCAAAATATCTTTAAGTTGGACAAGCAGGGAAATCTTTATTTAAAGAAATAATATGCAACAAAC
>DAOLZR010000059.1:0-2658 GCA_035426405.1 Minisyncoccota bacterium
AGGGAATTATATATGAATGTCGTACAATATATCTTTTACGACATTATATTACTATAATTAGCTTTATTCATCAATGCTTCAATTCTCCAGATACAAACAATGGCAGTATCCTTTTAAGGTACTGCCATTTGTCGCACTGTTTTCTGTTGTGATTTAGTTTTCAGCACACTGTTCGGCTTTCTGTAAATTTGCCAAATACTCGGCGTACGTACCAGCTAAACCTGAATCATGTACTTGTTTTGCTAATAATTCAGCTTCTTCCTTTTTGTATTGTTTTTTCTGAACACATACCTGTAACCATTCCAATGCGTCTTGTTTCGCAAAGAATCTTCTGCTTTTGCTGTTTGGGTTTTTCACATCCACAAACTTGCCACTTTTTTTACAATTGGAACATGCCTCAAATTTTGGTTCTTTCATTGGCCAATCAATTTTTGATTCTTGCCTCATAATAACCGTAATCTTCACCCTTGGCATTTTACTAAGGAGCGGACTGCTTTCCAACAGCTTCTCATCTTCCTCATTGGACATAGGCATTCTATGTGACGAATCATTAAGGGTATCACACACAGCCTTTATCATTTCAAAATCTTCTTCTGTTAGCTTTTGGAATTCTTCTTTTGTCAAAGCTTTGATCAGGTCAGTTTCAATGTAAGTCCCCAGGTATACTGCTATACCTAACTTTGATTTAATTACTCTTGGTTCATTGGTCCCAAGTACGACAGTTGCTTCTGTTGTATCATTGTTGAATGTGATACTCGCATAAAGCGGCGAATCTTTCTTAAATTTTTCTTTCACTGTATTGAATTTTAATTTGATTTTCGGAATATTTCCAACGTCAAACTTATCACATAATAAATTATATGTCAATCCCCTACTTTCCTGTATTTACAGGGCAGAATAAGGCTTTTTATATGCCCTTAAAACGCAAAAAACCCCTATTTCTGGAGGTTTTTAATATCATTCAGCAATTCCATAGCATGGCCAGCCGGATCTACATTTGGATAAATTTTAGCAATTATGCCATTTGGATCGATGACATAAGTGATTCGTTTGTTAAATAGTATTCCATCTGCACCATATGCGCCTATTACAGATTTATCCATATCAGATAATAATATAAACGGTAGTTGGTATTTCTCGCGAAACTTCACATGTGATTCTGGTGAATCTTTTGAAACACCCAACACTACAATTCCTTCTGTTTCAAAATCATTATACACATCACGAATCATGCAAGCTTCTTTTGTACATCCTGGTGTATCATCCTTTGGATAAAAATACAGCACGACATATGATCCTTTGAATTCTGAAAGTGACCGCATTGTTCCTGTGTGATCTTGCAGTGTAAATTCTGGAGCAACTGCTCCTTGTTGTAGTTGTAACATATATAAAAAATTTAGATGAATAATACCTGTAGTATACCATTATTATACTTATTAATATCCAAGTGCTTCATTCACAATAATAATATGAACATTGCGGCCCAAAGCTTGATTTTCCCCATGCATAATTAATGTCTTTGCAAGGTATGTTGGTCCTCCGTATGCGATTTGTGCACGAGCATTTTCTTTTGGAACAACATATTCCTGTAATCGTTTCATCGCCCCATCCAATGATTCTGTAATCTTGTTAGCGCCTACGATTAAAATAATATTTGGCGAAGTAAACACTAAATGCGGTAATTGACTTCCACTATTTGATGCGATAACTAATTCACCTGTTGCCGACAGTGCGTGTACACTTCCTAAATAGTATTCTGATGTTAATGCTTGCTGTCGGAGCGTTGCCTGTATATTAGGATCTGTTTCATTCACAATTGCCTCGTGTATATTATTCCATCCGTGATTCCCTGATTTTAAATAATCAATAAACCCAATTTCGTTCAATGTTACTGATGACCCGTTCATAACTGACGCACCTGCTGGAATCATATTCTTTATCAACTCTAATGCCTCTTCTTTTGTATTCACTATCTGTGGTTTAAAATTGTGCGCCGATAAATTTGTAATTGCTTTTTCTATTAACGCTGCGTCCTGTACTGTTTCGTAATTCATATATTTAATAATTCAAATTAATCTAATACCCTTTTATTCTATACCTAATACTTTACATTGTAAAGTATATAAAGATATGATATACTCTTTGCAACATGAAAACAAACAATGTCAAAATTGTGTGCCCAATCACCCGTGTCGTAACACTATTATCTGATACATGGACCATGCTTATCATGCATGTATTTTTAAACGAATCTACACATCCTGAAAAACGATTTTGCGAATTGGAACGGGCACTTCCGGGTATTTCAACACGCACACTAACTAATAAGCTAAAGATTCTTGAAACCGAAGGCCTCCTTGAAAAAACAGAGTCTAGGTCATATAAAATAACAAAGCGTGGAACTGGCCTACAATTAATCGAAGACGCAATGCGTATCTATGAAAAGAAATTTCTAAAATAGAACAGTCATTACGACTGTTCTATTTTAGAAACTATTTATTATCCTTTCTATTCCCCCACTGCCATCGTGGTTTTTCACCCGTTTTGTAGGCAATGCCAATAAAAGCAATAGTTAAAATAAGGAATGGTAACACAAACATCAACATGACTTCACGGGAATTGTTTGTATCAACAGATGAACCAAGTACGATCAATATA
>DAOLZR010000060.1:0-2542 GCA_035426405.1 Minisyncoccota bacterium
CTCTCGATATTTTTTTTGCATTTCGACCAATGGGTCCAAACAAGGACCAATGAATTCCTGTTCATTATATGCAGGAATTAAAATGGATAGTGTTTTTTGATTCATGATGAAAGTATAGAACACTTTTTAAATTATTGATACTTTGGCAATTTGCTCGAAATGATGTATAACAAAGCCATGAATCCATGGGAATCTGAATACCGCAATCCGCAATTTATAACGCTCGGTACAGAGCCAATTAATGCTGTGCGTGAATTTGCAAAATGGTTACGCAGGAAGCAGAAAGTCGATTGTACTTCCTTTGTGGTATTTGATGCAGGATGCGGGAACGGTAAACATGTAAAGTATTTGGTAGAGAACTTTTGCGCATCTGGAATCGGGTACGATATTTCACCAACTGCAATTAAACAAGCAAATGAATTAAAAGGAAATTTACCGATCGAATATACTGTAAAATCTATCGGAGACGAATTTAATATTGATGATGAAGCAGTTGATCTAGTTATTGATGCGACGAGTTCTCATGCGCTGAATATAGATGAGCGCGGGAAATTTCTGAAAGAAATTTCCCGCGTGCTAAAACCTGGCGGATATATGTTTGTGCGTACATTTGCCATAGAGGGAGATACGAATGCAAAAAATTTGATAAAACAATTTCCCGGAAAAGAGCCTAATACATACATGTTGCCTGGAACAGGAATGACAGAGCGAGTATTTTCACAATCTGATTTAGAATCTGATTATTCGGCTGACTTTACGATTATGAATATGGAAAAAACATCAGGATATCAAAAATGGGGGAATCAATCATATAAACGCAACTACTGGATCGTCTATTTACAAAAGAAATAAATGTGCTATTGTTTGCGCAATCATTCATTTATAAACCTTAAAAAATATAATAATGGCGACAATTAATATTGATGAACTAAAAGAAGCAGCACGACGGGTTTTAACAACTCCAAAACTGCGTACTATTTTTGAAAGCTTGGCTGACAAAGAATCACTCCAATATCTGTTACTTTCAGATCAGGATAAAACAAATATTGCAGCCGCATTCGTACTTTCAAAAAAATATGACAAAGATTTTTCTGATGTCATAAGCTGTGTCAGTGATGCGGAATATTTACAAATCTGCATGATCGAACACGATAAATTAATTAACAAGATTATTTACGACGATTCATTTTCGTTGAAAGATATCCTGTTAAATAATAAATCAAGAGATTACAAACCGTTTGTGCGTAGCTATGTAGTTCCGGGCAAGCCAGTTAATGGGGTCAGGGTAAAGAATATTCTATATCTGAACCGTACCCCGGAATGCTATCAGTTTAATGGTGAGATAAAAAAACTAATTGACGAAATGTATTCAAGAGGAATGTTTGGCAGTATTATTCTGTCAGCGACTACAATGGATGCACGAATGCTCTTGGAAACACAAAAAGTTGATGCCATTTTCAATAATGACTGGTCAAAGTTTTCTGTTCGTAATGGAAAAGAAGACATTTTACAGGCATTAAACTGCAATCCACTCGATGGAAAAAAGTACAACATCCTTTCATTTGATAATTACTTTATGTCGTTACCAATGAATCCGAAACATAACGATTTCTACGGTTTCTTTGATGAAATGAAGAAGGGTCGTTATACACAACAGGGTGTATTGCATTTATGATCACAATTTAAAATATGTGTATAAAAAACCAGGCGATGATATCAAGCGGTTTTTTTTAATTTCATTTTTAAGTATACTGTCACTAATCATGAATAAAGACGAACTACAATTAAAAATCAATCAATTAGAGCGGTCGATGTATGCGCCTGATTTTTGGAGTGATAAAGATCGTGCGCAGGCAATCTTGAAAGAGATCGAGGATTTAAAGGGAAAACTTGAAGGTGCAGGAAAATATGACAAAGGTGACGCTGTGCTGTCGATTTTTACTGGTGCAGGCGGGGATGACGCAGAGGATTTTTCTGCGATGTTACTAAACATGTATAAAAAATATATTGAAAACCAAAATTGGAGTTATTCAATACTTGATGCAAATGAAAATTCTATGGGCGGGTACCGCAGTGTATCAATTGAAATTCATGGAAAAGGTGTATATGGAAAACTGAAGAATGAATCTGGTGTTCATCGATTAGTGCGTATGAGTCCGTTTAATGCAAAAGGAAAACGCAACACAAGTTTTTCTATGGTAGAGGTTTTACCTAAATTCGATAAAACCGATTTTGAAATTCCGGAATCAGAATTAGAAATTAGTTTTGCACGAAGTGGTGGTGCAGGAGGGCAGAATGTGAACAAACGCGAAACAGCTGTGCGCATGACGCATATTCCAACGGGGTTGTCGGTCCATGCAACTGCAGAAAGAACACAAGAAGCTAATCGTGATGCTGCGCTAAAGTTGTTATTGGCAAAAGTGTGGAAATTAAAAGATGAGCAAGAACGATTACACGAACGCGGTATGGCAATTTCTGCAACGACAGATAATGAATGGGGAAGTCAGATTCGAAGTTACACATTGCATCCATATAAATTAAT
>DAOLZR010000061.1:0-2370 GCA_035426405.1 Minisyncoccota bacterium
ATTCCTGTTGATGTTGCTATGGTGAACGGCATTGTTAAAGTATTCCCAAGCCCAACAAATGGCTTGGTGAATATACAATTACAATCAACAAAGAATGTCTCATTGACACTGGAAATCTCTAACCTGTTAGGTCAAAAGGTTGTCAGTCGTGATATTACATTACAAACCGGTATAACGCTGGTGAATGTTGATTTAAGTGAGTTATCTGGCGGAACATACATTGTTTCGTACATTGATGCATTGGGAACAAGGCATCAAGAAAAGATAATAAAACAATAAAAATTTCATAACAATTAAAAAAGCAGAGGGTTTCCGTAAGGAAACCCTCTTTTTATTTGACTTTTAGTATTTTTGGGTTAGTATATTGGAAACAAAACCAAGTAAAATGAAAAAAATGTTCCTTATGTTGATACTGGCAACAGTGATTGCAGTACAACCTCTAACAGCACAACTGTTAGACAAAGATCCAATTTGCATAACCTGCGAACTGGAAAATGTAAATGCCGATGCGTATGTTGTAATCGCCGATGAAATAGCCGGACAATTGATTTCCGGCCAATTTGCCAGAATTACACATTCCAAAGGATTGAAAGATGTAGAAGTTGCAATGTCACCTGAAGAAATTGCCAAATTTTTGGCAAGTGACGGATTTAATTATCTGAAAGAAGGTGGTGATGCCTATTTCATCGTAAAACTGGAAAACCAGTATTTATTGGTAGAGGTAGACAGACTTGGTGGTTCGTACGGACCATTAAAAATTCAGTCTTACGATAAGGTTATAAGACAGAATTTGTCACCATTTTTAGAGGTAATTATACCTCGTACTAAAAAACCAAATACATAGCAACAAAAAACAAGGGTCGGAATTGCGCAGCAATTCCGACTTTTTTGTTATTTGATAAAGCGGTATTTTTCTGGTATTATCACGACATGTCAACAGTCTATTTATTGTATGGAAAGTCTGGATGTGGAAAAGGAACCCAGGCACAATTATTAAAGGAGCGTTTGGAATCACAAGGGCGCAGTGTGATATATGTTGAAACAGGAAAACTGTTTCGTGCGTTTTCAGAATCTAATCCAGGGTTTATGGGCGACCATGTGAAATCTGTTATTGATGCAGGTAAATTAATGCCCGCATTTTTTCCAGTATATTTGTGGTCCCGTGCAATTGTTGAAGGCTACACAGGAACACAGGATATTATTTTAGATGGTGTTGCTCGCCGTATCGAGGAAGCGTCTATTGTAGATTCAGCTTTGGATTTTTTGGAAATTAACAATCGATATGTCATGCATATCAATGTATCTGACGCATGGGTGTTTGATCATATGGGGAAACGCGATCGCGTTGATGACACAACAGAAGGAATGCAAAAACGATTATCATGGTTTACAGAAAATGTAATGCCAGTAATTAATTACTTTTCAGAAAATAAAAAGTATACATCAGTAACAATTAATGGCGAACAAACTATTGAGCAAGTTGCAGATGATATTGAACATGAGCTAGGAAAGTAGATTACTAGTTGTTTGTCATTCCGGCCTCCGAGCCGGAATCCAGGATATATGCAAACTAAAATATTTTATGTATACATACTTGCGAATGATCGAAACGGAACAATATATATTGGTATTACCAGTAATCTTGAAAAGAGAATAAGGGAACATAAAACAAAAGTATACGAACAAAGTTTTACTTCAAAATATGAAATTAATAAACTTGTTTATTATGAAAGTACCGAAAATGCTGAGTCTGCAGTTACTCGAGAAAAACAATTAAAGAATTGGAAACGTAACTGGAAAATTGATTTGATAGAAAAAGTAAATCCACAATGGAAAGATTTATCTGAAAATTGGTAACACTCTGGATACCGGATCAAGTCCGGTATGACACTACAAGAATTTTATGATCATCATTAAAACCGACAAAGAAATACAATCAATGCGAAAAGGCGGAAAAATTCATGCGCGTGTTTTAAGGTTGGTTGCAGAACGCGCTATACCCGGTGTCAGCACTTTAGAGCTTGATACATATGCAGAAGAATTAGTTCGATCTGCTGGAGCAATTCCTGCATTCAAAGATTATATGCCGGCGGGGCAGCAAACACCTTTTCCTGCAACATTATGTACATCAATTAATGATGAAATTGTTCACGGAATTCCATCAGCGGATAGGATCTTGGAGGATGGCGATATTATTGCAATTGATTTAGGTGTTCAATATCAGGGAGTATTTTTAGACGGAGCCATAACGGTTCCAGTAGGAAAGGTGTCACCAGATGTGCTAGCATTTTTAGATGATACACGCCGTGCAATGATGGCAGGAATTCATGAGGCAGTCCCAGGAAACACAACTGGTGATATTGGTCATGC
>DAOLZR010000062.1:0-2121 GCA_035426405.1 Minisyncoccota bacterium
GGTGGAACGCCTTGGGTTATTTATGAATTTCAATATTTTTATCCACAGTAATTGAGAAAGTAACAAAAAGCCTTTACCAGGGCTTTTTGTTTTAGATCATTTGGATGGTACACTAGAGTCATATGAAAAAAGCATCTAAAAAATTAATTGTTGCAAATTGGAAAATGAATCCGACTGATGGAAAAACAGCTATGACATGGTTCAAAAAAATTCAGAATGTTGCTCATAAGAATGGAAAAACAGTTGAAACAGTAATTTGTCCGCCATCTGTCTATCTACAATCCTTACAATCAGTAGTAACTGACAGATCATGTATTTTAGGTGCACAGGATTGTTTTTGGGAAGCTTCCGGATCGTTTACTGGGGAAATATCATCTGAAATGATATTTAATGCACGAGCGCGTTATGTTATTGTTGGTCATTCTGAAAGACGGGAACTTGGTGAGACAAATGAAATTGTGAATAAAAAAATTAAAAAGATTTTACAGTATCCACTATCTGTAATTTTATGTGTTGGCGAGAAAAAGCGATCGGATAATGGGGCGCATTTCAAGGAAATTAAAAAACAATTAACAGAATGTTTGAAAGATGTTTCGGTAAAAGATTACGAACGCATCATAATTGCATATGAGCCAATTTGGGCAATAGGTAAGGATGCGAAACGTCCCGCAACTGCTGAAGAGTGTTTCGAAATGGTCACAGTTATAAAACGATCTATTTCTGAAATAATTAATAACCCAACCGTTGCGCACCTTGTCCCTGTGTTATACGGCGGATCAAGTAATGCAGAAAACACAAAAGAATTCCTAACAACAGGTGGGGCAAGCGGGTTATTGGTTGGTCGTGCAAGTCTTGATCCAAAAGAATTCGGAGCGATGATTACTACTGCATCAAAATTAAAATAACAGTATTGTCATACCGGCCTCCGAGCCGGTATCCAGAGTGAAACAAAAAATACATGGATGCCGGATCAGGTCCAGCATGACAAATACAAAAATACATTTATGAACTACTTATCACAACAAAACCCAACAGACTTTTCAGGAAAGCACATCATTGTCCGTGTGGATTTTAATGTACCTCTTGAAGATGGGGTTGTATCGGAATCGGAAGCATTTCGTATTCACGCAGTTGTTCCAACCGTTCAATTCTTGAAAAATGCAGGTGCAAAAATTATTTTACTTTCCCATATAGGCCGTAGCGGTGACTCATTACAACCAGTTGCAGATTATCTTGAAAAAAATCTTCCTGAGCTTGGAGTTGTTTTCTCGCCGGACGGAGCTATTAACGGAGATTGTGTATTACTTGAAAATGTACGAAAAAATCCAGGCGAAGAATCTAATGATTCAACCTACGCACATGAACTTGCAGGACTAGGAGATTATTTTGTGAATGATGCATTTGCAGTTTCACATCGAGCGCATGCATCAGTTGTTGGTATTGCGGGATTACTACCAAGTTACGCAGGGTTCTTACTTGAATCTGAAATCAAGAATCTAGATCAAGCATTACAGCCAGAATCACCATCAGTTTTGATAATGGCTGGAATTAAATTTGAAACAAAGTTACCGCTGATTGAAAAACTTCTTCCTGTATACGACACGGTAATATTAGGAGGCGGGCTATTGAATACCTATTTAAAATCGTTTGGTTTAAATATTGGAAAATCTGTAATTGATAGTTCGGCAGATCTCTCAACTATTACAGGTAGTCCAAAATTAGTAATTCCCGAGAAAGTTATTATTGAAAGAGAAGGATTGGTTCAAATAGTAACTACTTCACAAGTACAGGAAAACGATATTATTGTGGATGTTGTTATTGATGATAACATGAAGGAGCTGTTGGGTTCTGCGAAAACGGTGGTATGGAATGGACCGTTAGGGTGGTATGAAAAGGGTTATACGCAAAGCACGATTGATATTGTTACAAATCTGGGTGCCCAAACTCACAGTATTGTCGGCGGTGGTGATACAGTAACCGTCATTCGAAAGGAACACTTGGAAGACAAGATTTCGTTCCTTTCCACCGGCGGTGGTGCGATGCTTGAATATTTACAGAACGGGACATTGGTTGGAATTGATGCATTGAAATAATAATATATATACTTTCTTAATATTATTT
>DAOLZR010000063.1:0-2094 GCA_035426405.1 Minisyncoccota bacterium
GCGCGCGGCAAAAGTGCCGTGAGCAAGGACGAGTTTTCTTTTTAATCCTACTTCGCGAAACGCTTCGTAGGACTGAGGAAATCGTGGTACCACCTTGGTTTGATGCGGGAAATTTGCTTCGCAAATTTCCCGCATCCTTGTTACAGCTGTGACAGGCTTACCTGTTGGATTCTACTCTCGGCTCCAAAAAAGAGGGCGATTTCTTTCCAAAGCTCCAGAATGATTAGTTCCTTCAATGCTTAGTGCGCCAAGTATAACACAATTAGTACATGTTTCAAGTATTTATAATACTAAGATTGACAATATAAACTTTTTTATATATTGTAATGAAAATCACGAATATGAATCCATTTTTTATTGCCGGATGTATTGGAGTTGTTATAGCCGTTGTGTTCTATATACTTTTTGGTGTCATGGTTGCCGCAATGGTAACAGCAAGTGGCGAATCAACTGATTCCTTTAAGAGAATCATAGTGCGCTGGCCTTGGTATCTAGAAATTAAAGACGAAAACGATATTCCAATACATTGATTACGGGTTGCTTGAAAAAATTCAAGCAACCCGTTTTTGCATCATTTCAACATTATCCATTTTCTAGTATACTGTTTCTATTATGAATATAATTACTATTGGATTAATATTATTTATTCTGTGTGTCATCCTTGTCTCCATAGCGCTGATCTGGCACTGGAAGAAGTTCATGCCGGAATCTGGGAAAGGCGGAGGAATCTTTACTGTATACATGCTTGGCTTGGCCGTACTTATTATGGCGCTCTTTACCACTATCAGCGCATTGTAACCAACTATAACTTATGAACACTTTTGAACTTGGACAAGACGAGCGCATCGTCGCAATATTCCGCAAGCATCCGTTTTATATTTGGATTTCAATTGCAAAGTATATTTTAATTGCAGTATTACCCGCTCTTGCAAGCGCATTCGTTGGCGATATGTTGGGTGGTTATTCTGAATATGCATTTGTGCTTTATTTGGTATTTTTAATTATTTTATGGATTGCATTTTTTATCGAGTATACTGATTTTATGTTGGATACATGGGTACTAACAAACGAACGGCTTATAGATGTCGAACAACTCGCATTATTCTCTCGTCGTATATCAACATTATCGCTTGATCGTATTCAAGACATTACTATTCAAGAACTTGGATTTATTGATTCAATGCTTGGTATCGGAACAGTGTTCATTCAGACAGCAGGATCTGAAAAAGAATTCAAGATACTAGGAATGCGCAATCCATCATTTGTAAAAGATACGATTATGGAAGCATATCAAGTCAGCAAAGATAGAGTGTTTGAAAAGATTGCAGATTTACGATAAAAACCCGATTCGTCGGGTTTTTATCTGGTTGTATGCGCTTGCTTGCATAAAGCTAGATAGTGTGCGATACTGCGCGTATGTATTTTGTGCTCGGCCGTGTAAACGTCAGTGCTGATAAATACGGTCGAGTTTTTTATATGGATATCTCTCCAAACTATGTCAAATAATTTGTATGTTAGTTCGCTCGCTTGGGCAACTACTGATGAATCTTTGCGTGATTACTTTGCCACTATCGGTGAAGTAAAAACTGCAAGTGTAATCAAGGACAAAATGTCAGGGCGTTCACGAGGTTTCGGATTCGTAGAAATGGCAACAGAAGAAGATGCAGCGAAAGCTGTTGAAATGTTGAATGATACAGATCTAGAAGGCCGAACAATTCGAGTTGCAATCGCGCAACCTCGAGAAGAACGACCTCGACGTGAGTTCAATAATGGTCCTCGCGAAGGTGGGTACAATGGTGGAAATCGTGATGAACGATCAAATCATTCAGCTTACTAAGTGAACCAATAAAAAAACTGCTTTCGAGCAGTTTTTTTATTTAAAAAATTAGTCCTGTATAAATAACAGGACTAATTATTGTCTAAGTTTTAAATTGGTTAGCTAAATACCGTTTCCAAGAATGTTTCGTTTGGCAGCAATAAAAGATTAAAGCAAAGTTTATAAGAAGTAATATTCTCTTTTGCCTTATCTTTTATTTCCTGACTAATCGTTTCAGTAGTGAAGCCATAGTTATGGTATTTATAAGGGTATTTAAT
>DAOLZR010000064.1:0-2064 GCA_035426405.1 Minisyncoccota bacterium
TAATACTACCACGAGCATCTTTCAAGAATTTCTTTATAGCAATACCACTTGTTCGGTATTGTGGATCTTGGTCACCCAGAAAACATACTCCATATACTGAAAACCATGACGCATCGAGCCCTCGTTTACTTGGAATAACTTTTTCAGCTGACACAGTATGAACAGGAAGCTTTAAAAATGTACGAACATAAGTGTCGATATTTTCATGATGACTACCACCACCAATTAATGTAATTCCACCAGGTAATAGTCGGTCACGATTCCACACACTTAATTTCTTTTGAATTATTTCCATCATATCCATGATACGCGCTTCAACAATATCTAAAACTTTTCGTTTTCCAACAGGTGTTCGATCAGTTTTCTTTCCAAATTTAATTGACTCTGCTTCATCGAGCGATACTTGAAGTCCTAATGCTAGGTCGTTCGTAATGAGACTTGCTCCACATGGAATTACTGCGACATGAACCAATGCATCGTGTTCAAATACAGCAAGTGACAATGTCTCTGCTCCAATATCAACCAATGCACAGCCGGCAGTCTTTGCACGCTGTGAAAGAGTGACCACGCTCGCTGCAATAGGGCTTGCAATGATGTCGATGATATCAATTCCCGCACGACTGACAACATTTACTAGTCCATCACGATGTTGTGTTAAACAGGTGACAAGTGAGAATTGAACAGATAACAAGAGACCGGACAATCCAATTGGATCTGCAAATAATTCTTCACCATCCAATGTGTAAGACAAGGGAATTGCGTGAAGCACAGATTTGTTTTTTGTGTTTGCCAAGAAATCTTCCGTAACTTGATGATGAAGTGCAGAAATATCTTTTGCAGATATTTCTTTTTTCTGTAAATGCACACTTCCGTTTTGATGATGAGTTTCAAGACTGATTCCACCAATACATACATATGCACGATCAAGTCGTATGTCTGCCATTTTTTCTGCGATGCGTAGTGCTGTTGTTAATGATCGCACTGCTTCTTCTTCGTGGATTACATACCCTTTTGAAATTCCAATAGTTTCAGTTCGTCCTACACCAATAACGCGTGGATGCATTCCAGAGCCAGCGTGTTCAGTAATAATTACTCGAGTTGTTGTGCTGCCGATATCGATTCCGGCAATAATAGTAGGTCCCTGAGGCATCATATAAATTAGTATATCAAATAAAAATGAAAACGCGAAAATTTACACACTGAATTTGGTTCTGATCTTTTTCTCATATGATTCCATTTCGTGACCATGTGTATAACCTTTTAAATGTGCACACCCGTGAATAAACAAAAATGCTACATAATTTTGATAATCGCGATCAAACTTTTTACATTCAGTTTTTGCTTGGTCAAGTGAAATAAAAATCTCGCCAAGATTTTTATCAAGAGGGAACGATAAAATGTTTGCAGGGCCTGATTTATCCTTCCAATCCAAGTGGAGTTCTGTCGCGGTTTTTTTGTTTGGAAATACTAATGATAGTTCATATTTTTTTCCTAGAATTGCGTTTTTAATTTCAACAAAAGGAACCACAGGAACTTTTGTCCGTGTTTCGTTTGAAATTACTAAATCGTCAGAGAGAGTTTCGTGGGTCATATAGTGTGTATACTACCAAAAAAATCAAAGAAAAAACAGGATTATTTTCCTGCCATTACTTCACCTGCTTTTTCTTTTGCTTTATATGCTGCAGTTCGTACAATTCGTACTAATGCTGAACGCTTTGTTTTCAACTTTGATTGTTCTCGGTTGAAATAACGATCGTTTCGAACTTCTTGTAAAAAGCCGGCTGATCGAACTTTCTTTGAAAAGCGTCGGAATACTCCGTTCGCGTTTTCATTGTTATTTTTTACGATGTTTACATTAATTGCCATAAGTGCGAATACTGTATCATATCTTTAAAGACTATGCAACTAATCCAGGCCTGTTTCTATGGTTATATCGGCATGATTTCGAATTGACTGTAAAAAGCTCAATAATTGTTGTTTTTTGATGCTTTCAGGGTTCGTCCAATCTTCCATGGGAACATGGATTTTAGCCATTAATTCATAATACTGACCATATTCAAAGAA
>DAOLZR010000065.1:0-2055 GCA_035426405.1 Minisyncoccota bacterium
AACGGTTTCGGGCTTGGCGAAGGTGGCGATTTTCACCACAAATGTTGATGCGTAGAACCAAACTTTGATTAACCACAAATGTGTCTGCGGAGCATAAAACCGCCACTTTTGCCAAACCCGTGTTAGCGGTTCGTGCAATATTATATTTTTCATTTATTAATTATAAACTTAGAGTATCTTACACCGTTTTCAGTTTCAATTCCAAGAAAATAAATACCATTATTTAGGTTCGAGTCTATTTTTATATTCCCAGATACACTTATGTCTATTTTTTCATATACTATTTGACCTATTGAATTATAGATGTTGATTTTATTAGTCTTTGCAGAATTTGAAGAAAAATTAATTTCAAAAGATCCAGTATTCGGATTTGGGAACAATGTAAAATCATTTTGACGAGAAGTAAAATTCTCTAGTGACGACAATGGATTGGAAGATAATTCCCAAACAATTAATCGTCCACTATTACCTATAGAAGAGTAAACGACTGTATCTGTAAAAACGCTTCCAGCAGAAATGGATGATTCCGTTTGGTTAAAAATTGTTCCGCTTAAATAAGATGATTCAGTTAGCTCATAGCGCTTTGCATAACAATTTCCGCTCCCCCATGGCAAGTTACTCACAGTTAAGTTTACTGAATTGCTTCCAGATGCAGGGTTTTCGGCAGGCAAGATAATTACTACTTTATCATTTGTGTTGCTTTTTCCAGCTAGGGCATACATTCCGGGATTTATTGTTAATGGTAATCTATTTAGCGCATCATTCATTTTATTTAAATTATAGAAAACATATGCCGATGGTTTTGGAAAAATTGGTCCAACGCGATACATTCCTAAACTAGTAAAATTGTTAGTTGATGAATCTGCATCAAAAAGACATACTTCATGTGACATCGAAATATTTCTATCCAGCATATCAATGATATGTTCGGTTTTATTCAATCCATAATCCAAATCTCCATAGGTTGTCGTTGTTGGGTCAATTCGCCCCCATTCAGCATTGATCAGCTCTGCGCTTGGCACATAGGTGTTTCTCCAACTCGTGGCTAAAGCAACTTTCGCACTATCGTATCCTCCTTTATATTGTGTATCAGAATATGGGTGGAAGGAAAGAAAATCAAACTTTTTATTATTTGCTTGCACTTCTTGTAAAAAACGAATCGGTATTAAGTTAAAAAAAGAGTAAAAAGCAAAACTGCAACCTCCTAATTTTATATTACTTGCCAAGGATACATCTGCAGACACTTCATCTGCAATGGCAGCATAGGAGTCATAGAGGTCATATTCGTCACCAGTCCAGAAAAACTTTACCATAATAGGATTTGCCCATTGTTGATCAGGCTCATTCCAATGTTCGAAATAGGTGACACCAAAATTGGTATAACAATGTTTTATCAACTGGTACATGACTCTTCCATAAATTGCATTCGTAGAAGGAGGTGAATTTCTAATTTTGTTATCGTAGGCTAAGTTGTAAATGATGGATAATGCTGCTTGGTAATTAGGGACAGTATCTGAACTTAAAGTGAAAGGCATGTAGTCCATTGTTATAAATGGTTCAGCCCCCATGGATTGAACTGCGGTAATCATCGAATCAATATAAGTGAAATCATAGTTAGATAAATTGTTAGCATCCACCATGTTGTTTCCGCCTTTATAAAATTCATAAGGTAAGTTGCGAAGCACATTGGTATTGGTAGAGGAGTAATTGGTATCAGGAGGATTATCAATTCTTCCTATTGAAATTCTGATATATCGAGGTTGTAGTTCTGCCATTTCAGTTGCAAAAGAAGGGTCGTTTAGAAATGAAATGTGCGGACCTGTAATGTTTGGATTGCCTCCATAACCAGCCATCAGATGATTTTCATAATGGTCTCGCCAAATAGGCTTCATTACAGATATGCTAGAACTAGCATTTACATTTACATTAATTGTCGTTTGAGCAAATAAATTTCCTGATAGAATTATCAAGAAAAATATTATGGGGGAAATTTTCTTAATCATTTTTTTATTTCGTTTCATTTCAATAGGATTAGTTTATGCATGACCGCTAACG
>DAOLZR010000066.1:0-2040 GCA_035426405.1 Minisyncoccota bacterium
AATTCCCATCGCCGCTGCAATAATTACCAAGTTTTTAATAATATACTGCCCTACTAATGTTGGTATCATAAACCCAGACCATGATTCAGATGGTAATAATACTAACGGACCAAAAGTTGTAATCATATGGACTAGTAATAATGGCATTACAATTCGAGTCATTCGTGGAAAGAAAAATAATATACCGATTACTACTTCAAACCATGCAAAAAATGTATAAAAATTTGCAAACGACACAAAGTTAATAGATGACTCAAAAAGCGCTTGAACTAATCCTCCTGCAGGAGACAGTCCTAGTACCTTTAACATTCCAAACCAAATAAATACTACTGCGATTGAAAATCGAGCCGTTGCGATCCAGTGTTTTTGAAAAAATCTAATAATATGTAAGTCAATATTTTTTATATTCATATAATAAATTATATACCTTAGTTCAAATGAATGCAAAATAGGAACTCGCGTTCCTATTTACATCTTCCTACTATCATATGCCCAGTGTAGGACGGCCTGTCGTTGTCGTGGGCGACAAAACTCGTCACCTGGCCTGCAATTGTTTGTAATTTGAATAATATGTCGATTGATAGCTTTCCAGCGTTTAATCTGTCGTTCATCTTCTAAACGATTACGGCGTCCCATGTAGTACCTGCAGTACCACTGAAACCACCCGCGTGGGTCATCTCGATGTATCCATCCGTTTTGTCTCCAGATAGTGAGTGATTGACTCGCATTTTTGCCAAAATAATTTATCGATGCTGTATGTTTTTTTATATGACTTGGTGCAAATTTTGCATGTTTAAACCAAGATTCTGGAAATTCATTCATACAGTCTCGCATATACACGCCGCCAAACACTCCAAGTTCAAGCATTTGTGCAGGCGTTAATTGCGGTTTGAATTCTGGATCAAAGTTTTCCCCTATTGGTTCTACTAATTCATATGAATAATTTTTTTGCATCTTATCTGATACCTTTACGATAATTGGTGTGCGTTTGGTCATACTTATTTCTTTGGTTTACTAACAGGGTTAATTCCATCAATTTCTAATTGCTGTTTTGTTGTAGGAATAGTTGTTTTTTTAGTTCCTGGTTTTTCAATAACAGCAGATGTTCCTGCTTTTGTTTTAATTGGCAACAGATTTGCATCTTCTGCTAGTGGATCAGCTTCACCATTTCCAATAGCGCTTTGGGAATTGGCTCGACCACTTAAAAAATCTTGCTGATCAGCAAAAACTAAACCCATTATACCAAGGCCGATAATACCAAGAAATAAAGCTACCTTCCGCCATGTCCAAAAATCTTTCATAAAGTCAGTATAGCAAACATTAAGCAAAATTAAAAAACCACATACTCTGTGGTTTTTTAATCTATTCTCAAGTCGAGACCTTGATAGATAAATGGTGCAATTAACAGTAGGTCGTCATTATAGAGGCGCAAACAACCTTCTGTTGTACCTAGGGTATTATCTGCTTTTCCATGTAAGCCTGTCGCCCGCGGTGTATAGTTTAAAAATGCAGGGCCAAAATTATTTTTCTGACCGGTTTTCTTATTTATAGAATTACTAAGAACGGCATTACTAGAATTTGGAGAAATGGCCATTCTTTGCATAATTTTCCAATCTCCTTTTGGTGTTTTATGATCTTTACTGACACCCTTACCTCTTTCGGCAACACCTAGGTATCCTGTTCGAATAGGAGCCGTTGCAGTTAATCCATTTGAAAGATAAATATAGAGTGTTCCATTGGTTTGAGATCCTGTGCCAACATCTGCAAAAAGTTTAGTAATCTTTGCACCTGCTTTAAGTGCTTTATTAGCTGCAATTAAGTTTGTACTTTGTGCACTTGGTATTGGATTCTCAAATGTTCCTTTCAAGGCAAAACCTTTACCGCTGTTTGGCACTTCAGGATTCCCTTTTAGTTCTTCTACTGACTCACCTATAATTGTGTTATCTGGAGTAGATTCAACTTCAATACTTAATGTTGCAAATTTCGGCTCCACAATCAACAAATCAGGGTTAATAGTCTTCAAAATAACAAAGATACCTA
>DAOLZR010000067.1:0-2007 GCA_035426405.1 Minisyncoccota bacterium
ATCGCCATTTTTGATGTCTTCATATCCGTCCCCACGGTTATCGTCCCAATATTCAATTCCCGCATTTTCGCTAAAATAGCTTCTTGATTTTCAAAAAGTGGCGGAAGGTTTAAGTGGGAGTGGATATCGATGTAATCTAGGTTCATAGAGTTAATATAGCATAAACAAAGAATCCTGGAATAACCCAGGAACTTCGCACTATTTTTTAGTTTTCTAATAGTTAAGGTAGAATACCCTAACTCCTTTTGTGGCATCCAAGTCTGCCTTAACAAACAAGTATTCCCATTGATTCTTTGAATAGATAATAACAATTGTACCTGTTGTTGTGCATAGTATATTGGCGGTCGCACGTGACAACTGAAAGCTTTTTGGGTCCTTTATAAAAAAATTAACCGCAGATATTGCTTGACCATCAGTAATAGTTTCGCATTCGATTGTTCTCGAACCAGGTGCATAGTCGATGTATCCGATCTTTTTTCCAATAATACTTGTTGCTGCGGTATTTTTCGAATAATCTGAAAATGACTTCTGGAAATTCGCCGCTTCAAACTGTGCCTGTGCAGTTAATCCTAATCCAAGGAATAAACATGCTAAAATTAAGCTTTTTTTCATTACTTTTTTGTTTTGGTTGTATTTACAATATCATACAAGTAAGCAACTGTCAATACACTAAAAGCGGGGGCGCTTTCGGCGCCCCCGCTTTTAGTGTGTTTTAAACTACTTCCACATGTCTCCCTTCTTTTACACAATCCTCACAAACTACATGTAAATGTCTACGAATATTACCGTCATTTACTACATTACTTGTTTTCTTTCCACAAACTTCACACTGTCCAATTTCCTGTGTATCTTCATCAAATTCCATTCGCATCCGCCCATCAAACACAAACATATTTCCTTCCCATAATCCTTTACTTCCATATTTTTCACCGTATTTTGCAATACCTCCATCTACCTGATACACATTTTTATAACCGCGTTTTTTCATCATAGCAGAAAGAATTTCACAACGAACTCCACCGGTACAATAGGTTACAATTGGGTTATCCTTATACTTACTAATCTCACCGTTTTCAATATCATTGATAAATTCTTTTGATGTACTAATCGGTGGAATAATAGCGTTCTTAAATTTACCAATTTTTGCTTCATATTCATTCCGTCCGTCATAAAAAATTACATCATCACCGTATTCTTCTACTAGCTTATTTACTTCTTCCGGTTTTAAATGAATTCCTCCATTAGTAACACCGTTTTCATCCACTGTAATTTCATCTGGTGCTCCGAATGCAACAATTTCTGATTTTACTTTTACTTTCAGTTTTGGAAAATCATCACGATGACCATCGCTCCACTTGTAAGTAATTTTTTTCATCAAGTGGTGTTTATTCATTTCCTTAATGTATGCTTTTACATCTTCAATTCCACCACCTAATGTTCCGTTAATACCATGAACACTGATTAAAATTCGCCCACGCAGATTCAGACGTTCGCACAAATGGCGCTGCCAATGCATGACAGTTTCCGGGTCAGGAATAGGAACAAACTTGTAGAAAAGGATAATCTTTTGCAGTGCATTTTTATGAGTTTTTGAGGATAGATCTGCTGGGTTCATAGTGACTCTATATCATAGATTGATAATTTTGTGTAGAGGCTTAATACTATTGTCATAATAAAAACTCCATTTCTGGAGCATTTATTAATGAGCGTGTTCTGCCGCGTCTGCATCAGCCTTTGTTTCGTGAATTGTTCCTACGGGGTGATTAGGTGGTGTATAGATTGAATATAATTTCATGGCAACATCGCCTGTATTAATTATATTATGTTCCATTCCGGCTGGAATGGTAATTCCAAATGTATCTGATATTTCATATTCTTGTCCTCCAATAATCGCTTTACCTGTTCCTTGTTCTACTCGTAAAAACTGGTCGGTATGAGGATGGGTTTCCTGTCCAATATCTTCACCTGAATTGATGGACATAACTGTAATTTGTAAGTGCTCTCCTG
>DAOLZR010000068.1:0-1947 GCA_035426405.1 Minisyncoccota bacterium
CCCCATTCCTCATATTGACCCAATGGGATCGATCGTGCTGCCATTAATTTTTGTACTTACAGGTTCACCAATTGTATTCGGCTGGGCAAAGCCTGTTCCGTATGATCCTCGCAACATTCGCGGCTCGCAGTTCAAGGAACGCTATGGCGGAGCACTGGTTGCAGCGGCCGGACCACTCGTAAATATTCTTTTGGCCGTAATATTCGGACTTGTGATCCGTTTTGCAGGACTGAGCGCTCCAATGATTCAATTCTTCCTGATCGTTGTGATCATTAATATCTCGCTTGCCGTGTTCAATCTGATTCCGATTCCGCCACTGGATGGTCATCATATCCTCAGTGCAATCCTTCCAAGTTCACTGCGCCAGAAATACCTATCGCTTTATCGTTACAGCTTCATACTGATGTTTATTGTTGCATTCGTATTATGGCAATTCGTCAGTCCGCTGGTACTGATTATTGTTCGTGCAATCACCGGTTATTAGCAAATACTTGACATTTACTCATGAATCTATATAATAATCAATTCATGTTCCCAATTTCATAACCGTATTAAAACCAAAACCAAATGAACGCAACAAGCGCATTCCAAGAAACAGGTTCCTCAGCGAACGACACGACTACAACAGCCAATGAAGCAGGGGCTTCCTTGAGACCGAAACAGCCAGAAAGCATTCGATGCCCGGTCACAGTAGGACAAAAGCAATTTTCAAAAGAGCTTCACATGAAGCATGTTCCTACTGCTATTGATTTTGCACCTATGCATCTTCTGGACGACTTTAACTGCAATCCAAACCTGCCTGCATTTCAAGTGCTTCCTCCTGAACAGGTAGATTTGCACGAGTTGGTAAAAACATGCACATTCTATACGAGAGATCAGATCTTCTCGATTATGGAATTTGCGCAGCGAAACAGTGAGCACGATTTCTATCTTTGGAAAAAGATAGAAGGGCAGTCAAACTTCGTCATCTTCTTTTCAGATGATGACCCTGAGAACATCTGCGTTTACAAGTTTTTCATTAACTGTCTCGAATTGGTTCTCGTGACGCACGCTATCAATGATATGCATCACGTTTATCATACTGATTACATTGTTTCCGAGAAAAAAGACGGAGCCGTTATCAGTATTCAGGAAAGAAAGAAAGGTCTACTTTCAAAAATCATTGAATCGTTGCAAAACCGTTTTGCGTTCAGTTTGAATTAAACGACCCACCTCTCGTTAAGTAGGTGGAAATCCCGATGTTATGTCGGGATTTTTTATTTATTTTAATTTCATGAGCGATTGCTAGAGTATTCTAAATCAAAAATTAAAACAAATGAAAAAACAAATTCTTCCCCTTATTATTACTTGCATGCTTGCGAGTCACTGTAAAAAACAATCATCCGTTATGTCTGTCGGCAAGGAGCCCATGGTAATGCTCGTATCAACGGAGGCGATTCTTCTGGACACAGTTTGGTCTGCACCAAAACGATACATGCATTTTTTAATTACCTTTGACGTAATTGCGGGTGACTCGAATATGTATTTCTCGCAACTACCAACTGATTATCAACAGTTCGTAAAATTTTGCGGACCTGATACAGTTCATGACATTACGCCATATCGACCATTAATAATACCCGATATTCCAGAGGTAGTTCCTGAAAGCGATGTGTTTAAGATTATCGCTCATGATACGGTTCGCATTTCATATTTTGGTATGCTGATTGCACATGGTCCGTGGACACAATTTTATATGCAGTCGTGTGGATTTCCGTATTCGTCGGGTCAGAATGATGATATGTATGAATCAAAAATTAGATTCGACACGTGTTTTACAACAAATTTTCCTCAGTAATCGAACAAAAACATAAACCCAAAAATCACGATAACCTTGTCGTGATTTTTTATGATATACTTTTACTATATGTCACTTACCGACGAACAAATCAAACACTTGGAATTAAC
>DAOLZR010000069.1:0-1900 GCA_035426405.1 Minisyncoccota bacterium
ATGGAATAATACTTGGATACAACGAACATCGTGGCAGAAAAACACCGATTCATTTTGCACCCGCTGACCGATTGCGACATTTTTATACAATCGGACAAACTGGTGTAGGTAAGACTCAGATTTTCTTGAAAATGATTATTCAAGATATAAAAAATGGTGACGGGTGTTGTTTTATCGACCCACACGGAACTGATTTTAATACCATACTTGCGAGTATTCCACCAGAACGATATGATGATGTGATTTTCTTTGATCCCGCATATACGGCTCGTCCTATGGGATTGAACATGTTGGAATTTGACGAACGATCACCACAGCAAAAATCAACCGTAATTGGAGAACTCATGTCATTGTTTGATAAATTGTTTGATATGAAAGCACAAGGCGGTGCAATGTTTGGACAGTATTTCCGAAACGCCGCACTTCTAAACATGGAAGATCCTGCGTCGGGAAACACGGTTTTGGAAATTACGCGAGTATTGGCTAATAAGGATTTTCGCGATATGAAATTGTCAAAGAACAAAAATCCTATTATTGCCGAGTTCTGGAAATCAGCAGAAGCAACATCGGGTGATCAAGGACTTGAAAACTTTGTTCCCTATATTTCATCAAAATTCGATGACTTTATTTCAAATGAATTTTTACGACCAATTATCTTGCAAGAAAAATCAGCATTTAATTTCCGTGATATTATCGATACAAAGAAAATTTTTATCGTAAACTTGTCAAAAGGATTACTGGGAGAAAAAAATGCAAACTTACTTGGATTAATCATCATTATGAAACTGCAAATGGCAGCAATGTCACGAGCAGAATCAACTGACCTGTCACAGTTCCCACCTTTTTATACATATTTAGACGAGTTTCAAAATGTTGTGACCGAGTCTATTGCGGCAATCTTGTCGGAAGCTCGGAAATACAAACTGTCATTAAATATGACGCACCAGTACATGGAACAACTTCCTGATTTTATTAAATCTGCCGTGTTTGGAAACGTAGGTAATATGGCATTTTTCCGAATTAATTCTGCTGATGCAGCAGTGATTGAACCTCGTATTGCTCCACGATTTTCAAAAGACGATGTTATTAAACAAGAAAACTTTAACTGTGTAGTAAGTATGCTGGTAGACGGAAAACCTGCACAAGCATTCAATATGGATACCCTTAATCCAGATGGATATGTAACTCCTAAAAACGGTAATCCAAATCAGATCGAGCAATTAAAACAGTTGTCATATTTGAAATATGGACGAGATCGAGCTGAGGTAGAACAAGAAATTGCCGAGAAGTTTAGAATGGGATAAAAAGCACCATGTGGTGTTTTTTATTTGACTTTGCTTCCTAACCTGTTAATCTAAATCATATGCAAACAGAACAATCATTGATTATTATTAAACCAGACGCAATTCAGCGGAATTTGGTAGGAGAGATTATTGGACGATTTGAGCGAAAAGGGCTAAAGATTATCGGTATGAAAATGACTCATTTGACCGATGTATTATTAGAAGAACATTATTCGCATATTGCAGATAAGCCATTTTTCCCAAGAATCCGTAAATTCATGAAAAGTGCTCCTGTTATTATTATGGCTCTTTCGGGCGCACAGGCAGTTGCTGCAATTCGAACCATTGTTGGGCCAACAAAAGCCTTTGAAGCTGCTGCAGGAACAGTTCGTGGAGATCTTGCTATGAGCATGCAGTCAAATGTTGTTCATGCATCAGATTCAGTTGAAAATGGAGAGATTGAAATTAAGAGATTCTTTACAAAAGATGAAATTCTGGATTACGAAAAACTTGGAGAAACAGTTGTATATTCAGATCTTTTTGAGTAATTTGCACCAATTTCCGATAGTGATATACTATAGATAACTGAACCAAGAAAAAAGATTTTTAAACAGTTT
>DAOLZR010000070.1:0-1742 GCA_035426405.1 Minisyncoccota bacterium
ATTTGATTAATTTTTAATTTTTTTGAAAGTTGTAATTTACGTCCATCCAGCTGCCTCCATTATCGCAATCAATTCCGCAGCTTCTTAGGAATGTTGTGGCTTGTCCGCTGCGACCGCCACTGGCACAACAGAGAATTAATTTTGGTCCCAATGATTTAATTTCTTCAAGTCTTTGTTCTATTTCTTGAAGTGGTATATTGATGCTGCCTGCTACATTACCTCCCATGAACTCACCCGGAGTTCTAACATCTACTACTATAGTTTTGTTATTGTTCATTGTTTTTATTATTGTTTAATTTTGAATTGTTTTCCTTTTTAAAACTTCCTGAAAACAAACCTCCCATCATTGCACCATATAAGGTGCTATTTAAAGGTTTAGAAGTTATAGCGCATGTTCCACTTGAACAACCTACAAAATAATAGTATGCATATCCTGCTAACGCACCTAATAAAATGCCTATGATGGTAAATTTATGTTTAATTAATATATTCATCTTATAACATGGTTGTTGGACAAACGTAATCGGTAATTTTAAATTTCCCGGATGCTTTTATTGCTCCAAACCCGCCATCTACATCAATAAGATTGTCGTATCCTCTTGCTTTTAATATCGATGCAAAAATCATGGAACGATTACCCCCGGCACAATGCACATAGTATGTTTTACTTTTATCAATCATGCTCATGCTATTGTTGATATAATCTAAAGGAGTATTTTCTGCATTAGCAATATGTTCTGAATCATATTCGCTTTTTTTGCGCACATCAAGAATATTGATTTCAGGATCATTGCTTTCAGCCTCCGCAAATTCTTCTGCAGTAATAGATTTGATTGTATCTATATCCTTGTCTGCTGATTTCCATGCATCAAAACCACCTTGCAAATAACCTAGGGCATGGTCGTATCCAACCCTTGCCAATCTGGTTATCACTTCTTCTTCTCGACCGATATCAGTGACAAGAAGTATTTCTTGTTTGATATCCGGAATTAATGTACCTACCCACACAGCAAAACTTCCATCTATGCTGATATTTATGGAGTTAGGAATAAATCCTTCACCAAACGTCTTGGGACTGCGGGTATCTATTACTAATGCATTTGTTTCGTTGGCGATCAAATCAAATTCATTGGGAGTCAATGAACGTGTGCCGCGCTCGATTACATTATCAATACCATCATAGCCATTGATATTCATCAAAACATTCTTTGGAAAATATGCAGGAGGCGGCATCAGGCCCGTAAGTACTTCTTTTATAAATGTTTCCTTATCCAGATCAGGTCTCAAAGCATAATTTGTTTTCTTTTGGTTGCCAAGCGTATCAGATGTTTCTTTGCTGATATTTTTCCCACAAGCGCTTCCTGCACCATGTGCCGGATATACTATCAAATCATCGTTCAGTGGAAGAATCTTGTTATGTAAAGACTCGTAAAGGTGGCCTGCCAATTTTTCCTCTGTTAAATCAGAAATTACATGTTGAGCCAAATCAGGACGACCTACATCACCAATAAGAAGGGTATCACCTGTAAAGATGGCGTGCTCCTTACCAGCTTCATCTATCAGCAGAAAGCAACTACTTTCCATGGTATGTCCAGGAGTGTGAATCAATTTTATTTTGACTTTTCCTAATTCAAAAATTTGTCCATCTGTACCGACTATGATGTCAAAACCTGTTTTCATCGTCGTAGGACCATATATAATTGGAGCGCCGGTTTTCTTTGATAGATCAACATGACCAGACA
>DAOLZR010000071.1:0-1717 GCA_035426405.1 Minisyncoccota bacterium
TGGTTGTAGAACTTGCAAAGTTTGGATTAATGAAGTTCAAGAAATAAAATCAGCATTTTGCTGGTTTTTTTAATACAAGGATTAGGTCATGGTTATTAAGAGGATATTGACAATTATAAATATTGTGTTAATATATAAATTAAGAATTCAATTTTAAACCAAAAATAAATAAGATGGAATCAGATAATAAAACTATAGAAAAAGTTGTAGTTTCCGAACTGCAATACGAAAAAATGGAACGAGCTGAAAACAGGCTGTCCAGAAATTTAAGCAACAGTTTTTGGTCGTTTGCCAATTACACAAGTTTACATTTTTTGTTCATTTATGTTGTTGTAAAAGAAATGGTGCCACTTGGAATGCCGAGCTGGTTAATTGCAGTAGCTGCAGCCACTGGCGGCACGGTAATACATGTGGCTTCAATGATGTCAAATAATACTTACCGAACAAAACTTCGTGCAAATGAAGAAGTGATTGATATGCTCGAAATTACTGTAGATGATTTACAGCAAAAACACGAAACACAAGCTAAAAAGCCTCGACTGTTCGGAGCAGGTGAAGCACGAGTAATGATCTTTTATTCATTGCTATTTAGCGAGTTCGCCATCGCGTACATGTTTTGGTTCGTTAAGTAAAAAAGGAAATAAAGAATCCGTACTGTTAATGGGAAATCCAATCTAACAGTGCGGATTTTTCATTTAAACAAATCTGTGACCCTACGGAGAGTCGAACTCCGCTTCCATCCTTGAGAAGGATGTGTCCTAACCGATAGACGATAGGGCCAAGTACTAACTGCAACCTCGCAAGAGATTGGGCCAATGGTCATCATTATACAAAAAAAATGTGTTTTATCAAGAGGGAAAAATCGAAGATTTTTCCCTCTTGTGGTGTAATAAAATTTTTTCCACAAGCTCGTCTTGCGCAAATGTAATGAAGTGCGGTATACTTGTGATATATGATTTATTTTAATAATGTTACGAAACACTATAATGATAAAGACCGCTCAATCACAAATGTAGACCTAACAATAAACCAAGGGGAATTTGTTTCTATTGTTGGACACAGTGGATCTGGAAAAACGACGCTGATAAAATTATTGTTGAACGAGGTAAAGCCAAATTCTGGAACTGTATTTTTTGAAAACCAAGATATTCATAAATTAAAAGGATCTGCTATTACAACCTATCGACGAAGAATCGGAGTTGTATTTCAAGATTTCAGATTACTACCTAATAAAACTGCCTTTGAAAATGTAGCATTTGCTATGGAAGTTGCAGGACGCAGTGACGAGGATATTGTAACTGATGTACCATATGCATTGGAATTAGTAGGACTTTCAAACAAAGCGTATGATTTTCCACACGAAATGTCAGGTGGTGAAAAACAACGACTTGCTATTGCGCGAGCAATTATTAACCAGCCAGAGGTGATAATTGCTGACGAACCAACAGGGAATTTAGATCCAGTAGCAACAAAAGAAGTTATTGGTATTTTGAAAAAGATTAATGACTTAGGAACAACGGTTATTTTAACGACACATAACACTGATGTCGTGAACAATCTTGGAAAAAGAGTAGTGCATTTGGAAAACGGTCGAATTACAAACGATGAAAAAGTGGGAATGTATCCGCATCATCACGCAAAATAATATATCTATCTAATCTATGAGTTTTTCAAGCGACATGAAACGCATTACGCGTTCAGGACTAATTAATTTTTA